>JBIKTP010000668.1:0-2571 GCA_044348035.1 Burkholderiaceae bacterium | reverse complement strand
ATGCGCGGACTCACCATTAAAAAAACAAAACGGCGAACATCGAGGGTCGCCTTTCGGGTGGTGGGTGGTGGGTGCTGACGGGCTCGAACCGCCGACCTACGCCTTGTAAGGGCGCCGCTCTACCAACTGAGCTAAGCACCCCACCGAAACCGTGTGTCTCAGTTCAGGGCATCCTTCAATGCCTTGCCCGGACGGAACTTTGGAACCTTGGCGGCCTGTATTTTAATCTCCGCGCCGGTGCGCGGGTTTCGGCCAATGCGCGAAACCCTTTTTCCGACCGCGAAGGTACCGAATCCGACCAGCGACACGGAGCCGCCATCCTTGAGCGTCTTCTTGACAGCACCGAGTGTGGACTCCAGTGCGCGGGTTGCCGCAGCCTTGGAGATATCGGCGTGTCTGGCAATATGTTCGATCAGTTCGGTCTTGTTCACAGGGTGCCTCTCGTAAGGGGTCAAAGCCAATCAAATGGTCAAGCGGTAGTGGGTGAAGCCGGGCGCGACGGTGCTGCAATGGCAGTGAATGGCGGCTGGCGGTGCGAAAAAAATCAGGGGGGGGAGCCATCACCGTCAAAAGGATCGTTCCATCAGAGCCACGGCCCTGTGCCGTGTCAATGGCAGGATGGGCATTCCTTCGACGGGACGCGAATTCTAGTCCGATTCACGGCCGACGCCCTGTCGTGTTTCAGGCGCCAGGCCGCGCGCGCGGGCGGCCACCTCAGATCAGCGCCGCAATGGCCTTGCCCACATCCGGGGTGCCTGCTGTCCCGCCGATGTCGGGTGTTCGGGGTGCGCCGCTGTCGGGTTTCAGGATGCCTTCAATGGCCTTGAGCACGGCATCGTGGGCCGCCTGATGCCCCAGAAACTCCAGCATCATGGCACCGCACCAGATCTGCCCGATCGGGTTGGCGACCAGTTGCCCGGCAATGTCCGGCGCCGAACCATGCACCGGCTCGAAGAGGGAGGGGTGGCGCCTGTCGGGGTTGAGGTTGGCGCTGGGCGCGATCCCGATGGTGCCGGTGCAGGCCGGGCCCAGGTCGCTGAGGATGTCGCCAAACAGGTTGCTCGCCACGACCACATCGAAATGGTCTGGGCGCTGCACGAAATGCGCCGTGAGAATGTCGATATGGAACTTGTCGACATGCACGTCGGGGTATTGCGCTGCCATCTCGGCGACCCGCTCATCCCAGTAGGGCATGGTGATCGCAATCCCGTTGGACTTGGTGGCGCTGGTCAGGTGCTTTTTCGGGCGGGACCGCGCCAGATCGAACGCGAATCGGAGCACCCGGTCGACCCCGATGCGGGACATCACGGTCTCCTGCATGACGATCTCGCGTTCGGTACCCGCATACATGCGACCCCCGATGCTGGAGTACTCGCCTTCGGTGTTCTCGCGCACGATGAACATGTCGATCTCGCCCGGCTGACGGGCCGAGCCGTCCCGCCGGACCACCGGGGCGATGATGCCCGGCATGAGGCGCGCCGGCCGCAGGTTCACGTACTGGTCGAACTCCCGCCGAAACAGCAGGAGCGAGCCCCACAGCGACACATGGTCCGGAATCTTCTCAGGCCAACCGACAGCCCCGAAATAGATGGCATCGTGGCCACCAATCTGATCTTTCCAGTCGTCTGGCAGCATCTTGCCGTGGCGCTCGAAATAGTCCCAGCTGGAGAAGTCGAAATGGTCGAATTGCAGATCGATGCCGAAGCGGCTGGCCGCGGCCTCGACCACTCGCAGGCCCTCGGGCATCACCTCCTTGCCGATGCCGTCGCCGGCTATCACGGCGATTCGTTGTCTGGCCATGCAATCTCCTTGAATCGTGAATGGAAGGGTGGAACCCGTGGATACCAACGGTCTCACGGGCACTATTGTGCGCGGCGCACCACCAGGCTCACACCAAATGCCGTGAGCGCAGTGCCAAGCACGGTCAGGGCCGTGATGGGTTCGCCAAACAAGACCCAGGCCATGATGGCCGTGCAAGGCGGCACCATGTAGAGCAGGCTGGTGACAGCCGTTGCCGCACCTCGCTGGATCAGCAGGTAGAGCAGCGAGCTCCCCCCCAATGTGAGCGCGAGCACCGACCATGCCATGGCGCCGACCAGTTCGCCGCCCCACACCATGCTTTCGCGCTCCAGCAATGCCATCGGCAGCGTGACCACCAGCGCCGCGCCGAGTTGAACCACATTGGCGGAACGCACATCGCACGCCGCCACATGGCGCTTCTGGTAGAGCGTGCCGATCGTGATGGACATCAGGGCAGCGACGATGAGGCTGAGGTTGAGTACATCGACATGGTCGGTCGGACTGCCAGCGCCCAGCTTGCGCGAGACCACCATCATCAGTCCGGCGAAACCCAGGACGAGGCCCAGCCACTGCCGCCGGGACACCTGTCCGCCGGTGGAGGACAACCAGACGGCCGTCAGCACCGGTTGCAGGCCCACGATGAGTGCCGACACGCCGGAGCCCATGCCCGCCTTAACCGCCGCCCACACCCCACCCAGGTAGAAGGCGTGCATCAGGATGCCGGTGACGGCCAGATGCAGCCACTGCCGCCCCCCCGCGGGCCAGCGCACT
>JBIKTP010000667.1:0-2572 GCA_044348035.1 Burkholderiaceae bacterium | reverse complement strand
GGTCGATCTGATCGTGCTCGACCTGATGCTGCCCGGCGAGGACGGCCTGTCCATCTGCCGGCGCCTGCGTGCGGCCAATGACCGCACGCCGATCATCATGCTCACCGCCAAGGTCGAAGACGTGGACCGGATCGTCGGACTCGAGGTGGGCGCAGACGACTATCTCGGCAAGCCGTTCAATCCGCGGGAGCTTCTGGCGCGCATCCATGCGGTCCTGCGGCGCCGCCCGCTCACGGAGGCGCCTGGCGCCCCGTCCAGTGACAACGAGGTGGTCCGGTTCGGCAACTTCAGCTTCGACCTGGGGACCCGCACGCTGTACAAGTCCGGTGAAGAACTGCCGCTCACGACCGGCGAGTTCGCGATGCTCAAGGCCCTGGTGCGCCACCCGCGCCAGCCGATGTCGCGCGAAAAACTGGCCCAGCTGGCGCGCGGACGCGAATTCGAACCCTTCGACCGAAGCCTGGACGTGCAGATATCGCGCCTGCGCAAGATGATCGAGAACGACGCTGCCACGCCGCGCTACATCCAGACCGTCTGGGGCGTCGGCTATGTGTTCGTCCCGGACGGAGGCAGCTGACACCGTGGGATCCGTACCGGCACCGGTCGACACCACCCCGGTACCCCTGGAGGCGGCCGATGCCCCCGATATCCGGGGTCAGCGGCGCAGCATCAGCCTGTTCTGGCGGACATTCATCCTGCTGGCCGCCCTGCTGCTCGTCAGCATCCTGGCCTGGCTCCAGACACTGCGCATGTTCGAGCTGGAGCCGCGTGCCGTGCAGACGGCACAGCAGATCGCATCGCTGGTCAACCTCAGCCGCGCCGCGCTGATCCACGCCGATGCGATCGCGCGGGTCTCTCTGATCAAGACCATGACCGAGCAGGAAGGCGTGCGCATTGTTCCGCGCGAGCCGGACGATGCTTTCCAGCCGTTCGGGGTAGACACGCTGGGCCGGCGCATGGCATCGGAACTGGTTGCGCGCCTGGGCCCGGGTACCGTCGTGGCAAGCAGCATGAACGGCGAAGCCGGCCTGTGGGTGGGTTTCACCATCGACGAGGATGTGTATTGGCTGCGCACGGACCGTGCCCGGCTCAATCCGCCGGCAGGTACCACCTGGATCACCTGGCTCGTGGTGGCCACGGCACTCTCGCTGGCGGGTGCCACCCTGATCGCGCGCCTGGTGAACCGCCCTCTGAAGGACCTGTCCCGGGCGGCCAGCCGGGTGCGCCAGGGCGACTTCGCCGGCAGCGCACTCAACGAGAGCACCACCACCGGTGAGATCCGCCAGGTCAACATCGAGTTCAACCGCATGGCCCGTCAACTCGCCCAGGTGGAGCAGGACCGTGCCGTCATGCTGGCCGGCATATCCCATGACCTGCGAACGCCCCTGTCACGCCTGCGGCTGGAGACCGAACTGAGCGTGATTGATCCGGCGGCGCGGGAGCACATGGCGTCGGATATCGTGCAGGTCGACGCCATCATCGACAAGTTCATGGACTATGCGCGCCCCGACCAGATCGTGCTGGAGCAGGTGGACCTCGCCGAGGTCACCCGGCGCTGCGTGTACGCCGTCAAGGACCACGAGGCCCTGCGCTGCGTGATCGACATCCCGCCAGGGCTGCGCGTGCAGGCCGACGCGGTGGAACTGGTGCGCGTGATCTCCAACCTGCTCGAGAACGCCATGCGTTACGGTCGCAGTGCGGACACCGGCGTGGCCGAGGTCGAGGTCAGCGCGCGTGCGCACCAGCACTGGGTGCTGCTGGAGGTCCGTGACCATGGTCAGGGCGTGGAACCCGCCATGCTGGCCCACCTGACCAAGGCCTTCTTCCGGGGCGACAGTGCCCGTACCTCGGCCACCGGCGCAGGACTGGGGCTGGCGATCGTCGAAAAGAACATCCAGCGCATGGGCGGGGCGATCCAGCTGGTGAACCGCAGCTCCGGCGGCCTGGCGGCTCGCATCCAGTTGCAGCGCGCCGCCTGATCGCTTCTGCGCCGGGCCCTCGTGGTACCGCAGCGCCGGTGCAGGCGAACGGCAGGCCGGAGGGTCTCAGGGCGCCACCGGGCCCCGCATCAGCAGCACGACCGCCCGGGCCTCGATCGACAAACCCTCGCCCACCGGTCCGAGCCGTTCGGCGGTTTTCGCCTTCACGTTGACCTGGGCGATCGCGATCCCCAGGGCATCGGCGATCGTGGCGCGCATCGACGGTATCCAGGGCATGAGCTTGGGCGCCTGTGCAATGACGGTGCTGTCGATGTTGCCGATCCGCCATCCGGCATCCGCCACCCGCGCCGCGGCCTCGCGCAGCAGGACCACCGAATCCGCTCCCTTGAAACGCGCGTCGGTATCCGGAAAATGCATTCCGATATCTCCCAGCGCGGCCCCACCCAGCAGGGCATCGGTCATGGCATGCAGCAGCACATCGGCATCCGAATGGCCCTGCAGGCCCCGATCGAACGGAATCCGCACGCCACCAATGATCAGGGGTCGCCCGCTCACGAGGGCGTGCACGTCCCAGCCCTCGCCGATGCGGATTTCAGGGGTAGTCATGGTCGGGTTTCTCCAGCACTGTGCGC
>JBIKTP010000666.1:0-2573 GCA_044348035.1 Burkholderiaceae bacterium | reverse complement strand
GCGCGGATCCAGACGAACCGGGGTGCCGGACGGCACCTGCAGGGAAAAGAGATGCTCGGTGTTGCGCGTCACTCCGGGGGCATACCGGTGGCGCCATGCCGGGTAGATTTCGTAGACGTTCTCCAGGTGCCAGTCACGCAGATCAGCGGCCAGCGGCTGGCCGGGCCGGCAATCGATCCCGGTCTCCTCGAACACCTCGCGGGCAGCGGTCTCGGAAAATGGTTCCTGGTCGTGATCCTTGCTGCCCGTCACGGACTGCCAGAATTCGGACGCATCGGCCCGCCGGATCAGCAACACCGCGAGCTCCGCAGTGTGGATCACCACCAGCACGGACTGCGGGATCTTGACGGCGCGCGGCGGGGGGGCAGAAACAGGCGTCATCGTGCGCCGATTTTGCCGCATCGCGCGTCGCGCAGCCTCAGGCCGGTGCCACACTCCTGAGACGGATGTGGAGTTCGCGCAGCTGCTTCTCGTCGACTGGCGAAGGCGCATTGGTCAGCAGGCATTGCGCTCGCTGTGTCTTGGGGAAGGCGATCACGTCGCGGATGGATTCCGCACCGGTCATCAGCGTCACGATGCGGTCCAGGCCGAAGGCCAGGCCGCCATGGGGTGGCGCACCGTACTGCAGGGCATCGAGCAGAAAACCGAACTTCAGCTGGGCATCCTCGGGCGTGATCTTGAGTGCATCGAACACCTTCTTCTGCACGTCAGCACGGTGGATACGCACCGAGCCGCCCCCCATCTCCCAGCCGTTGAGCACCATGTCGTAGCCCTTGGAGAGGCACTTCTCCGGAGCGGAGACCATCCAGTCTTCGTGGCCGTCCTTTGGCGCGGTGAACGGGTGGTGGGTGGCGGTGTAGCGCTGGGCTTCCTCGTCGAATTCGAACATCGGGAAGTCGACCACCCACAGCGGTTTCCAGCCCGCCTGGAACAGCCCGCTGCTGCGGCCGAACTCGCTGTGCCCGATCTTGACCCTCAGCGCGCCGATGGCGTCGTTGACCACCTTGGCCTTGTCGGCGCCAAAGAACAGCAGGTCACCGTCCTGGGCGCCGGAGCGCGACAGCACCTCGGCCAGGGCGCGGTCATGCAGGTTCTTGACGATCGGGCTCTGCAGACCGGGCCAGCGCGCCGCCTTGTCACCGGGGCCGGCAGCGGCCTCGTTGACCTTGATGTAGGCCAGGCCCTTGGCCCCATAGATCTTGACGAATTCGGTATAGGCGTCGATCTCGCTGCGGGTGAGGCCCCCGCTGTCGCGCGCGCCGCCGGGCACACGCAGGGCCACGACGCGGCCACCCTTGGCGTTGGCCGCGCCCGAAAACACCTTGAAGTCCACGTCGGTCATCACGTCGGTGAGCTCGGTGAACTCCATCTTCACGCGCAGGTCGGGCTTGTCGGAGCCGTACCGGTGCATCGCTTCCGAATAGGGCATGACCGGGAATTCTCCGAGTTCGACACCCATGGCATTGCGGAAAACGGTGGTGGTCATCGCCTGCGTCAGCGCACGGATGTCCTCCTCTTCCAGGAAGGAGGTCTCGATATCGATCTGGGTGAATTCCGGCTGCCGGTCGGCGCGCAGGTCTTCATCGCGGAAACACTTGGTGATCTGGTAGTAGCGGTCGTACCCGGCCACCATGAGCAGTTGCTTGAACAACTGGGGCGACTGCGGCAGGGCAAAGAAATGCCCGTCATGGACGCGGCTGGGCACCAGATAGTCGCGTGCACCCTCCGGCGTGGATTTCGTCAGCATCGGGGTCTCGATGTCGATGAAGCCGTTGGCATCGAGGAACTTGCGCACCTCCATGGCCACGCGGTAGCGCAAACGCAGGTTGTTCTGCATGTAGGGACGGCGCAGGTCCAGCACACGGTGCGTCAGACGCGTGGTCTCGCTGAGGTTGTCGTCATCGAGCTGGAACGGCGGGGTGACCGAGGGGTTGAGCACGGTGAGTTCATGGCACAGCACTTCGACCTTGCCGCTGCGCAGGTTGTCGTTGGTCGTGCCCTCCGGGCGGGCGCGCACCAGGCCGCGCACCTGCACGCAGTACTCGTTGCGCAGGCCTTCCGCGCGGGCGAACATCTCGGCGCGGTCGGGGTCGCAGACGACCTGCACGTAGCCCTCGCGGTCACGCAGGTCGACGAAGATCACGCCTCCGTGGTCGCGCCGGCGGTTCACCCAGCCGCACAGAGTCACAGTTTGGCCCAACAGGGCTTCGGTCACCAGACCGCAATATTCGGAACGCATGGCCATATTCAGCTTTCAGGCTGCCGGAGTCGACTCCGACACGGGTCACAGGACACTTATTTTCCCAACGGTGGTCGGGCGACGGGCAAGGGCGCCACCGACCCCATCGAAATGACGTAGGTCAGGGCTTCATCAACAGACATCGACAACTCGATCACGTCCGCACGGGGGAGCATCAGGAAAAAGCCGCTGGTCGGGTTGGGCGTGGTCGGGACATACACACTGACGAAATCCGTTCCCAGGTGGGTGGCGACCTCGCCAGCGGGAGTGCCGGTCTGGAAGGCAACCGTCCAGGCGCCGGCGCGTGGGTACTGGATCAGCATGGCCTTTCGGA
>JBIKTP010000664.1:0-2574 GCA_044348035.1 Burkholderiaceae bacterium | reverse complement strand
TGCACCTGCTGGTGGAGGATGTGCAGGCCTGGTGGGACCATGTCCATGCCAGCGGAGTGCTCGCCAAGTACGGCGTCAAGCTGACCCCGCTGGAAGACCAGCCCTGGGGCATGCGCGATTTCTGTCTCTACGACCCGTCCGGCGTCTTGTGGCGGATCGGGCAGAACACCGACTGATCGCACGCGGCAGCGACACGCACCCAGGCCATGGACATCTCCAGCCTTCCCGACAGGATCACCGGCGCGGCGGCCTGGGTCGGCCCCGACCTTGCGCGCGACACTGGGCAATGGCTGGTGCCACTGGCGCCGGAACACATCGCGGAACTGGAAAACGCTGCGCGCCACTACCTGTCCCTGGGCCGCGACATCGGCGAGATCACCGCGCACGATTTCCCGCTGGGCGGATTCGCAGGCCACCTGAAGGCGCTGCAGCACAAGCTGCTGCACGGTATCGGGGTTGAAGTGCTGCGCGGCCTGCCGGTCGCAGGCTACAGCCAGGAGTTCGCCGCCACGGTGTTCTGCGGCATCGGGGCGCACCTGGGCAGCGCGCGCTCGCAGAATGCGGCGGGCCACATCCTGGGCCATGTGCGCGACCTCGGCGCGTCCTCGAAGGACCCGAACACCCGCATCTACCAGACCTCCGAGCGCCAGACCTTCCACACCGACAGCGCCGACGTGGTGGGCCTGCTGTGCATCCGCGAGGCGAAGGAGGGCGGGCGCTCCCTGCTGGTGAGCGCCGAGACGATCTACAACCGCATGCGTGCGACGCGCCCCGACCTGCTGGAAAAGCTGTTCGACCCCATTGCGACCGACCGCCGGGGCGAAGTGCCTGAAGGCGCCAAGCCCTGGATGGAGATCCCCCCGCTGAGCTGGCATGCCGGGCGCCTGACGGTGTTCTACCAGCGCCAGTACATCGACAGCGCGCAGCGCTTCGAGGGCGCGATGCGGCTGACACCTGCCCATGTAGAAGCACTCGACCTGTTCGATGCGCTGGCCAATGATCCTGCGCTGCACTTCGGAATGCAGTTGCAACCGGGGGACATGCAGTTCGTCTACAACCACTCGCAGCTGCATGACCGCACGGCGTTTGGCGACTGGCCCGAACCGGAGCGCCGGCGCCATCTGCTGCGGCTGTGGTTGTCGGTGCCGGGGGACCGGCTGCTGCCGGAGTGTTTCAGGCAGCGGTATGGCTCGATCGAAGTCGGGCACAGGGGCGGGATCGTGACACGGCAGACGCGGCTGCATGCGCCCTTGGTGTGAGGTTTTTTTGGGGCACGCCGGCGCATGCCCGTCCCCCTAGAATGGCAAGCCCCATCCGATGAAAGCAGCCCAGTGACGCGCCCCGCCTCCCAACACCTTGATGCGCTTGAGTGGACCACCTGGCCACCCGATCAGGTCGCAGCACGCGGCAAGGCGCAATGGAAAGAACTGCTCGGCAGCGGTTCCGGGTGCCAGAACGACATGACTGTCGGAGTGGTGCGCCTGCGCAAGGGTGAATCGCTCGAGCCGCACCGCCATGAGCAGCCTGAAACCTATTTCACCCTGTCCGGGCGCGGAACGGTCACTATCGACGATGTGGTGCATGACGTCGATCCCGGAAGCTTGTTGTTCATTCCCGGCAACGCCCGGCACCAGATCAACAACATGCATGACGAGGATCTGACGATCCTGTATGCGTTCGCAATCAGTGATTTCAGCAAGGTCCAGTACCATTTCTAGCCAGAGGCGGTGGCGGCAGCACTGCACTGCATTCGCCCGGGTCGCAGCAACTGCTCCCGCGCTTACACGCTCCAGCCCCTTGGGTTGCCCCTTTTTGGCGCATGACGGACCCCAATCCCCCATCGCAATACCGCCAGCGGTAGGCCGAACGGGCTACTGGCAACTATTCTTGTTCCATGCTAAGGTTGGCTGTAATCCCAATCCAGGAGTGTGTGATGCGCAAGATTCTGTCCCGACTCATGGTCGCAGCTTCCCTGACGGCGCCCCTGGTGGCCAACGCGGTGGTGTACCAGTTCAACGCGAGCCTGAATGGCGCAAATGAAATCGGCACGCTGTCGAATGCCACCGCAACTGGCGTGGCCACCCTGTTCTACGACAACCTCAACACCGCATCCTTGCTGGATGACACCTACAGCTTTTCAATGTCGGTATTCGGGCTCTCGGGCGGAACCCCCGGAAGTGGCAAGGCAGCGAATGCGTTTCACATTCATGGCGCGGCAACCGCCGCCGAAAACGGCCCTGTGCGCGTGGCGCTCGACAACCCGGCGCTCTTCACCAGCCTGAACAGCGGCAGCATCCTGCTCGTTGGCGGGTCTGGTTTGGCAGTGCCCACGATAGCGGCCACCGCTGCGGGCCCATTGAACGTCGGCTACCCGGCCATGTCTTTTCTGGACATGCTCCAAGGTGGTCTGGCCTATGTGAACGTGCACACCGCCATGCATCCGGCCGGTGCCGTGCGGGGCCAGTTGCTCCAGGTGGCTGTTGTGCCAGAACCTGAAACCTACGCGCTGATGTTGGCCGGCCTGGGCTTGGTCGGTGCGCTCGCCCGGCGCCGCAAGCGCGCGGCCTGACCTGT
>JBIKTP010000663.1:0-2576 GCA_044348035.1 Burkholderiaceae bacterium | reverse complement strand
AAATCTGCAGAATGCTCAACGCGAGCGCTGAACAGCGAATAGGCCAAAGCGGGTGACGCACAGCGTCGAGTCGTGACCGGGCCACGCGCCATTTTCAGGTGCGGATTTCTCCGTTCCCCAGCACCACGTACTTCAACGACGTCAGCCCCTCGATCCCCACCGGCCCGCGGGCGTGAAACTTGTCGGTGCTGATGCCGATCTCGGCGCCCAGGCCGTATTCGAAGCCGTCCGCGAAGCGCGTGCTCGCATTCACCATCACGCTGGCCGAATCCACCTGCCGCAGGAAGGCCTGGGCATGCTGGTGGTCGCGGGTGATGATGGCGTCGGTGTGGTGGCTGCCGTAGCGGTTGATGTGCGCGATGGCCGCGTCCACCCCCGGCACGATGCGGATGCTGATGATGGGGGCCAGGTATTCCTCGGCCCAGTCCTGCTCGGTGGCGTCGACCAGTTGCGCTGCGGGCACCGCGCCCTGCATGATCGCGCGGCTGTCGGCACAGACCCGCATCTCCACGCCCTTGGCCGCATAGATGGCGCCGATGCGCGGCAGAAAGTCGGCTGCCACGCCCTGGGCCACCAGCAGGCTCTCGCTGGCATTGCAGGGGCTGTACTTTTGCGTCTTGGCGTTGTCGGCAATGGTGACGGCCATGGCGATGTCGCAGGGGTCGTCCACATACACATGGCAGTTGCCGTCCAGGTGCTTGAGCACGGGCACCTTGGCCTCGCGGCTGATGCGCTCGATCAGGCCCTTGCCGCCGCGCGGGATGGCCATGTCCACATACTCGGGCATGCTGATCAGCTCACCCACGATGGCGCGGTCGGTCGTCTGCACCAGCTGCACGCCGTCGGGCGGCAGGCCGCTGTCGGCCAGCGCCTGCTGCACCAGCAGCGCCAGCGCCCGGTTGGAATCGATGGCCTCCGAGCCGCCGCGCAGGATGCAGGCATTGCCGCTCTTGATGGACAGGCTGGCCGCCTCGATGGTCACGTTGGGGCGGCTTTCGAACACCATGGCGAACACGCCGATCGGCACCCGCATCTGCCCCACCCGGATGCCGCTGGGCTGCTCGCGCATGCCCGAGATCTCGCCGATCACGTCGGGCATGGCGGCGAGCTGCTCGCAGCCTTCGGCCACGGTGTCGAGGATGCGGGGGGTGAGCTTGAGGCGGTCGACCATCGGCGCGGCCAGGCCGGCGGCGGTGGCGCGGGTGAGGTCTTTCTGGTTCTCCGCCTGCAGGGGGGCGGTGTTGTCGCGCAGCAGCTGGGCCAGGCGGCGCAGGCAGGCGCTGCGGGTGGCGGCACTGGCGCGGGCCATCAGCGTGGAGGCGGCGCGGGCCTGGATGCCGAGGGTTTGGGAGTAGGCGGCGTGGGTGGGCGCGTTCATGGGAGGGATTATCGCGCGGGGCCGATGGGCGCGCGGATAGCGGCGCCCCAGGCTGGGAATATCGGTTACGCTTCATGCAGACCCCCACGCACCATGAATCAAGACCTCAAGCGCACACCGCGGGTCGCAGCCGACAAGTTGCAATCCAGCACGGAGGCCGCTGAGTGCATTTGCCATTTGCACATGCATCTGATTTCCTGGCATCCGGGTGCCCGCCCCGGCTTGCGCGGCGGCGTGCAATGGAGCAGTCCGGATATCGCCGACGACTGGACCGCCGTGGATCGGACGTGAACGACATGAAAACCGCCATTCAAGTCCTGGATGCATTCGAGAACATCCGGCGTGCTCAACGTGCAGGTGTCTATGCGCCGCACAAGCCCCTGCTGATCTTGCTAGCCTTGGCCCGGGTACAGCGCGGTGAACCCAGGCAGGTGGAATTCGCGGGCATCGATGCCCCTCTTAAACAGCTGCTGACCGAGTTCGGCCCGAGCGGCGCCGCAAAATCAAGGCACTACCCGTTCTGGCATCTCGCTACCGATGGTCGGGGCATGTTGTGGGACCTCAGTGGACCTCGTGAAATCCTCAAACGCAATGCTGGCGCCACACCTAGCCTGGGAGAGCTACGCGAGCACCACATCAAGGCGGGCTTCCCCTCGGACATAGATGACGCGCTGCGCCATATTCCCGGTCTCATCCAGGCCGTCGCTTCACGGACGCTAGAAACATACTTCCCGTCCACCATTCATGGGGACATCGTAGCAACGCTGGGCCTCGACCTGGATGGCGCGAATGATCTTCGAGAGCATGCAACGGCCGCCTCGGACTACGCCTCAGCTGCGCGCCGCAAGCGCGACCCTGGCTTCAGAGATCGTGTGCTGCGCGCCTACGAGTACCGTTGTTGCGTCTGTGGCTTTGACCTGAGGATCGGACATACGCCTGCAGGGCTGGAAGCCGCACACATCCAATGGCACCATGTCGGCGGGCCAGACATCGAACCCAATGGCCTATCGCTGTGCGCGCTGCATCACAAGCTTTTCGATCTGGGCGCTTTCACCGTGGAGCCTGCACAGCATCGCGTCATATTCAGCCAGCACGCAATCAGCGGAGGTCGAGGCATGCAGGGTGAACTGCAGTTTCATGGGCGTGCGATACAAGCGCCACAGCACGCCAGCCTGCTGCCTGCGTCCCAGTTTCTGGC
>JBIKTP010000662.1:0-2578 GCA_044348035.1 Burkholderiaceae bacterium | reverse complement strand
GGACACCGTCATGCCCGCGCGCGGAGGGCGCATGCATGTACTGCAACTGCTGCACGCCATGCAGACCCGCCCGGTTGCCGCCGAGCGCGGCAGCACCAAGCTGCACGACCTGCTGAACACCGGTGCAGCCACGGTGCGGCGCCGCTCCACGGTCTTCGTGGTGTCGGACTTCATCAGCGAGCCGGGCTGGGAAAAGGCCCTGGGCCTGCTAGCCCAGCGCCACGAGGTGGTGGCCGTGCGCCTGCTCGACCCGATGGAGCTGGAGTTGCCCGACCTCGGCCTGATCCCGATCCGTGACGCCGAAACCGGCGAGCAGATGCTGGTCGACACCCACGACGCCGCCTTTCGCAAGCGCTTCGCGCGCATCGCCGCGCAACGCGAGGCCGACCTGCGCCAGGCCTTCTCGCGCGCCGGCGTCGACACGCTGGAACTTTCCACCAGCGACGACCTCGTACATGCGGTGATGCGTTTCGCAGAGCTGCGCAAGCGGCGCAGCCGCCTGTCCGGCGCGGCCAACCTGCCGGCGCATCTGCGAAGCGCCTGAACGGGACCACCCACCGATGCCAGGGCCCCAACCGACCGAGCCGACCCTCAAGGAGTACACAGCGTGACCTCGCCCATCACCTTCCTGTGGCCACAGTTCCTGTGGCTGCTACTGGCAGTCCCTTTGCTGGTGCTGCTCTACCTCTGGTTGCTGCGTCGCAAGAAGAAGCTGGCGCTGCGGTATGCCAGCCTGTCCATCGTCAAGGAGGCAATGGGCACCAGCCAGAGTGTGCGGCGCCATATTCCGCCGGTGCTGTTCCTTCTGGCGATCGCGGCCATGCTGTTTGCCGCATCGCGCCCGTTTGCCGTGGTCAGCCTGCCCATGACCCAGGAGACCATCATCCTGGCCATGGACGTCTCCGGCAGCATGCGCGCCACCGACGTCAAGCCCAACCGTCTGGTCGCGTCGCAGAATGCCGCCAAGGCGTTTCTGGCGGAGTTGCCGCGCAACGTGAAGGTCGGCATCGTGGCCTTTGCCGGGTCGGCCCAGGTGGTGCAGCCCCCCACGCTGAGCCGCGAGGATCTGGTGGCTGCGATCGACAAGTTCCAGATGCAGCGCGCCACAGCCATCGGCAGTGCCATCGTCGTGTCCCTGGCTGAATTGTTCCCGAACGACGGCATCGACCTGTCGGCCATCACCTACGGCAACCAGCGCCCCCGGGGCGTTGCGATAGACCAGGCCCCCAAGAAGGAGAAGAAGGAGTTTGTGCCGGTCGCGCCGGGCTCCTACGGCTCGGCTGCGATCATCCTGCTGACCGACGGCCAGCGCACCACCGGCGTGGACACCATGGAAGCCAGCAAGATGGCCGCGGACCGCGGTGTGCGCGTCTACACGGTGGGCGTGGGCACGGTCGACGGCGAGACCATCGGTTTCGAGGGCTGGTCGATGCGGGTGCGGCTCGACGAGGCCACGCTCAAGGCCGTCGCCACCCAGACCCAGGCGGAATACTTCTATGCCGGCAGTGCCGAGACACTGACCAAGGTCTACGAAAAGCTCAGCTCGCGCCTCACGATCGAGAAGAAGGAAACCGAGATCTCGGGCCTGGTGGCACTGCTGGCGGCCGTGCTGGCGATTGCGTCGGCCGGCCTGTCGCTGCTGTGGTTCAACCGGATCCTGTAGGTCACTGGATCCTGGCCGTCGCGACAACAGCCTCGGCCTTGGGCAGCAGTCGGTCAAAGAACGCGAGGCGCGGCGCCACGAAAGTCGAGGCAAACAGCATCCCCTGGTGGACCGCGACCCAACCGACTCCCCGCAGCTGAACACCGTCCGACTTGCGCGCCACGGCAAATTCGAACCGAACCGCAGCCTCGCCGGCAAAACGCACAGGCTCGAGCTTGCCCAGCGTCACCAGAGAGCCGTCAGCGGCATAGACCAGCTCGAACAGTGCGACCAGTTCGTCGGCAGACATTCCCGCGCGAAAGGTCGGCACCTGCGGCGCCCTTCGGCCTGCCCCCACCGGAACAGACGGCGCCACCAGCAGCGTCTGGCCCGGCTTGATGGCCGCCCAGAAACGCAGGTGGTCGAGCATCAGGCCGTCCTGGGTCCAGGCCTCGAACGGCTGGCCCCCGCCGGCGGTGACCAGCTTGTTCCATGCGTCGGCCACCTTAACCACAAGGCGCTGGTTGACGACCTGCTCGCCCTCGACCTTCACCACGCTGGCGCAGCCGGTCATCAGCAGTGTCAGGCTCAACATGAGGCGTCTGGACATCATGGGGAAATCTCCTTCAGATAGTGCCGGATGAGCGCCGCATCGGCTGCTTCCGGCGATGCCGACAGGTAGCTCTCGAATGCGCGGGCCGCTGCCGGCAGATCGCCGCGCTGCCTGTGCAGCAGGCCGAGCGACCGGTGGGCCTGCGGCGGCACGCCAGGAAGTGCGGCCGCAGCCGACAGGTCGTCGAGTGCGCGGCTGGCGTCCGGCCCGGTGGCGCGCAGGCGCAGCGTCTCGCCACGCGCGAACAGCACGCCCGCATCGGCCGGCGCGCGACGCGCCAAGCGGTCCAGCAGGATCAGGCTCTCGTCGAACTGCCCCCGCCT
>JBIKTP010000659.1:0-2582 GCA_044348035.1 Burkholderiaceae bacterium | reverse complement strand
ACGCCGAAGCCCGCATGGACCAGTCCATCGCGGCCTTCAAGACCAACTTGACCAAGATCCGTACCGGCCGGGCCAATCCGGCCCTGCTGGATTCCGTGCATGTGGACTACTATGGCTCCAGCCTGCCGATCAGCCAGGTCGCGAACGTGTCGCTGCTCGATGCCCGCACGATCAGCATCCAGCCCTGGGAAAAGGGCATGGGCGCCAAGATCGAGAAGGCCATCCGCGAGAGCGATCTGGGTCTGAATCCCTCCTCCATGGGCGACCTCATCCGCGTGCCGATGCCCGCCATGACCGAGGAACGCCGCCGCGAGCTCACCAAGGTGGTGCGCGGCGAGGGCGAGAACGCCAAGATCGTCGTGCGCAACCTGCGCCGTGACGCCAACGAGGCGGTCAAGAAGCTCGTCAAGGACAAGCTGGCGTCCGAGGACGACCACAAGCGCTCCGAAGTCGACATCCAGAAGGTGACGGACCGCCATATCGCGGCCATCGACCAGCTGGTCGCGGCCAAGGAGCAGGATCTGATGGCGGTCTGAGCCCGCGCTCCCGCCGCAACCCACCGCCCACTGGCATGAGCATCGCTGTTCCGAACCATATCGCGATCGTCATGGACGGAAACGGACGCTGGGCGACCCGTCGTTTCCTGCCGCGGGCAGCCGGTCACAAGGCCGGTGTCGATGCCCTGCGCCGTTGCGTGCGGGCCTGTGCATCGCGCGGTGTGACGGTCCTGACAGTGTTCGCCTTCTCGTCCGAGAACTGGAGCCGCCCCAAGGAGGAAGTCTCCGGGTTGATGGAGCTCCTGGTGATGGCGCTCTCGCGCGAGGTTCCCCAACTGGTGTCCGACGGCGTATGCCTGCGTTTTCTGGGAGAGCGCGCCGGCCTGTCTGCCGCAGTGCGGTCCGGCCTGGTACGTGCCGAGGCGGCCACCGCCGGCAATTCCCGCCTGTTTCTCAACGTGTGTTTCAACTATGGTGGCCGCTGGGACATCGTCCAGGCGGCCAACCGGCTGGCCCAGCGCGGGGAGGCCGTGACGGAGGAAAGCCTGGGCGCCGAGATGCAGATGGGGCAGCTGCCCGAGCCCGACCTGATCATCCGCACGGGCGGCGAGCAGCGGCTGAGCAACTTCCTGTTGTGGCAGGCAGCCTATTCCGAGCTGTACTTCTGCGATACCTTGTGGCCCGAATTCGACGAGAGCGCACTCGACAGTGCCATCGCGGCGTTCAGCCTGCGCGAACGGCGCTTCGGCAAGACATCCGAGCAGCTGCGCGAGCCTGCGCCCAGCCAGCAGGCTGCCTGAGGCAAGCCGCATGCTCCGGCAACGCGTTGTCACGGCAGTCGTCCTGCTGCTGGTCTTGCTGCCGGCGCTGTTTTACCCATCGCCAGCGCCGTTCTCCCTGGTGGCCATGGCTTTCATTGCTGCCGGCGCCTGGGAGTGGGCCCGGCTCACGGCCTATGGACCGCTGGCCGCCGTGGCCACTGGCGCACTGACGACCCTCGCCTGTGCGCTGGCCTGGTTGGCTGGCCTGCTGGAACATTCACTCACCGGCCTCTGGGTGGCCGCGGCGCTCCTGTGGGCGCTCGGCGGTGCGTGGCTGCTGCATGGCGGACCGGCCGCGCTGGCGGTGTTGCCAAAGCCGCTGCGCCTGGCGCTGGGGGCCGTCCTGCTGTGCCTGGCCTGGCTGGCCGTGGTGCAGGCCCGCTCGCTGGGGATCAATTTTCTGCTGTCGGTGATGGCGCTGGTCTGGGTGGCAGACATCGGTGCCTATTTCTCGGGACGGCGCTGGGGTGGCCGCTGGATCCGCCGCAAGCTGGCGCCCGCGATCAGCCCGGGCAAGAGCTGGGAAGGGGTCTTGGGTGGCATGTTCGGGGTGCTGGTGTTGTCCATGGTCTGGCGCTGGGCCGACATGCAGTGGCAGGCGGATGCGCCGAGCATCTTCACCCACCTGGCCCGCACGCTGGAGTGGCTGGCCGGGCCTGCGCTGCTGGCGCTCACCGCGATGAGCGTGGCGGGCGACCTGCTCGAGTCCCTGGTCAAGCGGGTGGCGGGTGCGAAGGACAGCAGCACCCTGCTGCCTGGCCATGGCGGGGTGCTGGACCGCCTGGACGCCTTGCTGCCGACCCTTCCCCTGGCACTGCTTTTTCATGCACTGTGATCGGGCCCCCATGACACACCGCAAACGCGTCGCTGTTCTCGGTTCCACCGGATCGATCGGGGTGAGCACGCTGGACGTTCTGGCACTGCATCCGGGCCAGTTCGAGGTGTTCGCGTTGACCGCCGCCACCCGTGTGGACGCACTGCTGGCGCAGTGTGTGCAGTTCCGCCCCACCTACGCGGTGATGACCTCGCCGGCCCACGGGGCCGACCTCGCGCGGCGATGCGCCGATGCCGGCTTGCCCACGCGGGTCCTGTGCGGGCCGGATGCGCTGGGCACGGTTGCCGGCGACGAGCGGGTGGACATCGTCATGGCCGCCATCGTCGGAGCGGCCGGGCTGGCGTCGTGCATGACCGCTGCGCTGGCCGGCAAGCGCCTGCTGCTGGCCAACAAGGAGGCCCTGGTGGTCGGGGGCGAGGTGTTTATGGC
>JBIKTP010000660.1:0-2582 GCA_044348035.1 Burkholderiaceae bacterium | reverse complement strand
AGATCCAGCACCGTGTCGGCCAGGCCGCCAACACGCCGGACCACCGGGACCGTGCCATACCGCAGGGCATACATCTGGGTCAGGCCGCAGGGCTCGAAACGCGAAGGCACCAGCATGGCATCGGCGCCTGCGACCATCTGGTGGGCGAAGGCCTCGTCATAGGCCAGGCGCACAGCCACCCGGCGCGGGTAGTGCGCGGCAGCTGCCAGCAGGGCACGCTCCAGCGCGGCGTCGCCACTTCCCTGCACCGCCAGCTGTGCGCCGTGGGCCAGCAGCTCGGGCAAGGCACTGAGCACCAGGTCCAGCCCCTTCTGCGAGGTCAGGCGGCTGACGGCCACGAACAGCGGCGCATGGGCATCCAGGGGCAGGCCGAGCGCCTGCTGCAACGCGGCCTTGCAGCGTGCCTTACCGGCCAGGTCGGTCTCGGAGTACTGCGCGGCGATGGCAGGGTCGGTGCGCGGGTTCCAGACGAGGCCGTCGACACCGTTGAGGATGCCCGACACATCGGCATCCCGGGACCGTACCAGCCCCTCCAGCCCGAAGCCGAATTCCTCCAGCGCGATCTCGCGGGCATAGGTGGGGCTGACGGTGGTGACCTTCGACGCATACACCAGGCCCGCCTTCATGCACGACAGCTGGCCGTGAAACTCCAGTCCGGCGCTGCCCATGAACCGGGCGGGCAGACCGAGCAAGGCGAAATCGCCGGCGTCGAACAGGCCCTGGTAGGCCAGGTTGTGCACGGTATAGACACTGCGCGCCGTCGCCGCCGGCTGCGCCGCCAGGAAGGCACAGGCGGTGGCCGCATGCCAGTCGTGGGCATGCAGCACCTGCGGCTGCCAGTCCAGGTCGAGCTCGCCCGATGCCAGATGGGCACCCACCCAGCCCAGCAGGGCGAAACGCTGCAGGTTGTCCGCCCATTCACGCCCATCCGGCCCCAGGTAGGGGTTGCCCGGTCGCCGGTACATCAGGGGCGCATCCACCACATAGGCCGTCACGCCGCTGCCGGTCAACACCCCCTGGCGCAGGGTGATGCGGGCGGCACCGAACAGGGCGCCAGGTTCCGCGACCACCCGCGCGTGCTCCAGCGCATCCAGCACGGCCGGCAACCCTGGCAACAACAGGCGCACATCCGCGCCCTCCGCGGCAAGCGCCTGGGGCAATGCGCCCAGCACATCTGCCAGTCCACCGGTCTTGACCCAGGGATACACCTCTGCGGCTGCGTGCAGGACCCTCATGCCTGGAGCTTGGCCAGCATGTCCGCAGTGACCAGGCAGATTCCGTTGGGGCTGCGGTGGAAGCGGGCAGCGTCCTGCACCGGGTCCTCGCCGACCACCAGGCCGTCGGGGATCGAACAGCCGCGGTCGATGACGGTGCGGGTCAGGCGCACATGGCGCCCCACCCGCACCTCGGGCAGCAGCACCGACCAGTTCACCTCCGACCAGGAATGCACCCGCACACTGGAAAAAAGCACCGAGCGGAAAACCCGGCCCGAGACAATACAGCCCCCCGACACCATCGACTCGATGGCCATGCCACGCCGGTCGTCCTGGTTGTGCACGAACTTGGCCGGCGGCAGTTGGGCCTGGTAGGTCCAGATCGGCCAGCGCCGGTCGTACAGGTCGAGCTTGGGTTCGGTGGCCGTGAGATCGATGTTGGCGTCCCAGTAGGCATCCACGGTGCCCACGTCACGCCAGTAGGACTCGCCGGAACCGCTGTTGGGCACGCAGCTGAGGTCGAACGGATGGGCGGCGGCGCACCCGTTGCGCACGGCATGCGGGATGATGTCCTTGCCGAAATCATGGGTGGAATTCGGGTCGGCCATGTCCCGTTCGAGTTCGCGGTAGAGGTAGTCGGCGTCGAAGATGTAGATGCCCATGCTGGCCAGCGACTGGTCCGGGTGGCCCGGCATGGCGGGAGGGTCGGCCGGCTTTTCCACGAAGTCGGTGATCATGCTGTCCGCATCCACGGCCATCACGCCAAAGGCCTTGGCCTCTTCACGCGGAACCGCGATGCACGCCACCGTGCAGGGCCGACCCTTGGCGACGTGGTCCGCCAGCATCAGGGCGTAGTTCATCTTGTAGATATGGTCGCCCGCCAGCACCACGATGTAGTCGGCACCATACCCCTCCAGGATGTCGTGGTTCTGGTAGACGGCGTCGGCCGTGCCGCGGTACCAGCTTTCGTCATCGTTGCGCTGCTGGGCGGGCAGCAGGTCGACGAACTCGTTCATCTCCGTCTTCAGGAAGGCCCAGCCGCGCTGCAGGTGGCGCAGCAGGCTGTGCGACTTGTACTGGGTGATCACGCCGATGCGACGCACCCCGGAATTCAGGCAGTTCGACAACGCGAAATCCACGATGCGGAACTTGCCGCCGAAGTACACCGCCGGCTTGGCCCGTCTGGCGGTCAGGCTCATGAGCCGGGTGCCGCGCCCACCGGCCAGCACCAATGCCACCGCCCGTTTGGGAAGGTCCAGTCCTTGGGCAAGATCGGTCGAGGTCATGGTGTCTCCTGAAGAAGCGGCGCGAAGGGCGTGTCACCATCTTAATCTGGGCCGCAACAGTCCGGTTACCTGCGGGTTACCG
>JBIKTP010000661.1:0-2582 GCA_044348035.1 Burkholderiaceae bacterium | reverse complement strand
AACCAGCTGGTGCGCACCGGTGGGCGGTATGCGCTGTGCACGATGTGCATCGGTGTGGGGCAGGGCATCGCCCTGGTGCTGGAGCGGGTTTGACGCGATCCGGCGACCTCTCGGTGCGACGGCTGGACCCTGACGATGCAGCCAGTTACCAGGAACTGCGGCTGCGCGGCCTGGAAGAACACCCCGAAGCCCTCACCTCCAGCGCGCAGGAGGAACGCGCCCGCCCCCTGCAATGGGCGCAGGAGCGGCTGCGTCCTGATGCCAGGCGGCCGCATGACCTGTTGCTGGGGGCTTCTCGCGCCGTCACGCTGCTGGGGATCGTCGGGCTGCAGGGTCGCTACCGCCCCAAGGAGCGCCACAGCGCCACAGTCGTCGGCATGTACGTCTTCCCCGAGGTGTCCGGCCAGTGTGTCGGGCGGGCTCTGATGCAGGCGATGCCATTGCACTGACCGCGGGCCGCTGTCTTGATCACCGACCCCCATTTTTACGCCGTGACGGTTCCGGCGGTACTGCTCCTTGGCGTGAGCAAGAGCGGATTCGGCGCCGGATTCGGCTCCCTGGCGGTGCCGATGATGGCGCTGGCGGTCAGCGTGCCGCAGGCCGCAGCCATCCTGATGCCGGTGCTGCTGGTCATGGATCTGCTGGGGATGGCCGCATTCCGAAAGGACTTCGATCTGCGGCTGTTGCGGTTTCTGGTTCCGTTCGGTCTGCTGGGCATCGTCATCGGCGCCTTGCTGTTCAAGGTGCTCGACGCGCGTGTGGTTGCCGGCATCGTGGGCGTGTTCACACTGCTGTTCCTGGCGCAGCGGCTGCTGTTCCCGCCCCGCCCGGACAGCGTCGCGCCGCCGCGCTGGGTCGGCGCCATTCTCACGGCCACCTCGGGTTTCACCAGCTTCATTGCCCATGCCGGCGGGCCGCCGATCAATGCCTACGTGATCCCGATGCGCCTGTCGCCCGTGCGGTTCACGGCGACGATGGCGTTCTTCTTCTTCGTGATCAACCTGGCCAAGTGGATGCCGTATGGCTGGCTGGGTCTGCTCGACTTCGAGAACATGAGCACCGCGCTGGTGCTGCTGCCGATTGCGCCCATCGGCGTCTGGGTGGGGGTGAGGCTGGCGCGCCGCATCCAGCCGGTCCTGTTCTACCGGCTGGTCTACCTGGGCATGTTCCTGACCGGCTCCAAGCTGGTGTGGGACGCGGTGCACTGACGCACTGTGCGGCTTGTCATGCCGCTAACATAGGGCCAACCCGGTTCCAAAGGAGCGCACCATGCCTGTGATCGTCGTCGCCAACCCCAAGGGTGGTGTCGGTAAGTCCACCCTGAGCACCAACATTGCTGGTTTTTTCGCCTCCAGGGGCCATGCAGTCATGCTCGGGGACGCCGACCGCCAGCAGTCCTCGCGCCTGTGGCTCGGCCTGCGGCCGGCGGCGGCGCGGCCGATCGGCACCTGGGACATCAGTGCCGACATGATCGCCAAGCCGCCCAAGGGAACTACCCATGTGGTGCTCGACACCCCGGCCGGCCTGCATGGCTGGCGCTTCAACGATGTGCTCAAGATGGCCGACAAGGTCATTGTTCCATTGCAGCCCAGCGTGTTCGATATCTTTGCCACCCGCGCGTTCCTGGACGAACTGGCCCGCAACAAGCACGGTGACAGGTTCCAGGTGGCGCTGGTGGGCATGCGGGTCCATGCCCGCACGCTGGCCTCGGGCAAGCTGCAGGAGTTCGTGGATGCGTTGCCGGTCCCGATGCTGAGCAGCCTGCGTGACACCCAGAACTACGTGCACCTCGCGGCCCACGGGCTGACCTTGTTCGATGTGGCCCCCGGCCGCGTCGAGAAGGATCTGGAACAGTGGCAGCCGATCTGCCGGTGGCTAGAAACCTGAACGGAGCACCATGAAAACCTTTGAAACGCTTGCCGAGTTGTCCTCCCTGGTGGGGCAGGAAGTGGCCATGAGCGAGTGGCTCACCGTCACGCAGGAGCAGATCAACCTGTTTGCGAAGGCCACCGGCGACCACCAATGGATCCATGTCGACGAGGAGCGCGCCCGGGCCGGCCCGTTCGGCGGGACGATCGCGCACGGCCTGTTGACACTGTCGCTGATCCCCCAGTTCTTCCAGACCGCGATCACCATCCGGGAGGTCGGCATGGGGATCAACTATGGCCTGAACAAGGTGCGCTTCACGGCGCCGGTGCCTGTGGGCAGCAGGCTGCGTGCCCGGCTGAAGCTGCTGAGCTCGGAGCCGATCGACAACCGGGGCCGGCAGATGGTCTGGGAGGTGGTGGTCGAGCGGGAAGGGTCCGCCAAGCCGGTGTGTGTGGCGGAGTCGATAGCGCGCCGCTACCCCTGAGGCGCACCGAAGCCGTTCTGGCGCCAGGCCTCGAACACCGTGACAGCCACGGCATTGGACAGGTTCAGACTGCGCTGGCCGTCGCGCATCGGCAGGCGCACCCATTGGTCGGGTGCGATCGCTGCCCGCACCGCTTCGGGCAGGCCACGGGACTCGGAACCGAACACCAGCCAGTCGCCGGGCCGGTAGTCCTGCGCAAACGCGCTGCGCCGGGCGCGGGTGGTCAATG
>JBIKTP010000658.1:0-2584 GCA_044348035.1 Burkholderiaceae bacterium | reverse complement strand
TCTGTCTCGAATTGCACTTCATCGGGTCGAGTTGGAAAGCAAATCTTGTTGCCTATCGGGGGGAAACAGTTCCGTTGACTTCCGACGTACCTCCCCGTGTAGAAGTTTTCTGCGTTTCTTGCAACATCAACTCTTGGCGGTGGATTTATGGCGCAGCCAGAGCAAATGACGGCCAAGAGGACATAGAAAAAACGGTTCGAATAACGCTGCACTCTTTCACCTCCAAATTTTTCTGATTTTTCTTCCGACTCGCATTCCCAATGGGTTTCCAGTCTATGCGGTTCTCGTGGTGCGCGGGTGACCACCCCGAAACCTTTTCCATCGAGTCCGTGGGGTGTCCCCCCCCTAGCCGGCCATCCGGCACCCGAAGCCCCATGCCGTTTGGCATCAATGGTGAGGGGCAGCAGGGCCATGGTGCCGGGTGCGCCTACAGGCCGATCCTGCCCGCCTGTCGGGCCATCGGTGGCATGGTGGCGTGGGCATGTCCCCACTCGAACGCTGAAGGGTGCGAGGCGATGCCCGGCCGGCTGTGTTGGCGATGCCGGCAAGCGTAAAATTTTAGGCGGGTTCTTTGGGGGGTAGAACAGTTTTCCGATGTGTTTTCATTGGAAAAATGGCGGAAGCGGTGAGATTCGAACTCACGGACGGTTTCCCGTCGCCGGTTTTCAAGACCGGTGCAATCGACCACTCTGCCACGCTT
This sequence comes from Burkholderiaceae bacterium, assembly GCA_044348035.1. Taxonomy (GTDB): domain Bacteria; phylum Pseudomonadota; class Gammaproteobacteria; order Burkholderiales; family Burkholderiaceae_C; genus CAISIP01. The sequence continues at coordinate 1,884 of JBIKTP010000658.1, read as the reverse complement.
CCAGTGCCCGGATTCTAGCCGGCGAGCAGCATGCCCCGGGTCTCGATGAAGGCCACGACGTCGTCCAGCCCGCAGAGCGTGCGCAGGTTGGTCATCACGAAGGGCTTGAGCTGCCCGGCGCTGTTCGTGCGCATGCGCCGCGTGTCGGCTTCCATCACGTCGAGGTTGGCGCCGACATATGGGGCCAGGTCGGTCTTGTTGATCACGAACAGGTCGCTCTTGGTGATGCCGGGGCCGCCCTTGCGCGGGATCTTCTCGCCGGCGGCGACGTCGATCACATAGATCGTCAGGTCGCTCAGCTCCGGGCTGAAGGTGGCTGCCAGGTTGTCGCCGCCGGACTCGATGAACACCACGTCCGCATCGGGGAACTCCTCCAGCATGCGGTCGATCGCCTCGAGGTTGATCGAGGCGTCCTCGCGGATCGCGGTATGCGGGCAGCCGCCCGTCTCGACACCCATGATGCGTTCGGCCGGCAGCGCGCCGCTCACGGTGAGGATGCGCTGGTCTTCCTTGGTGTAGATGTCGTTGGTGATGGCCACCAGGTCGTATTTGTCGCGCATGGCCTTGCACAGCATTTCGAGCAGGGTGGTCTTGCCGGAGCCGACCGGGCCGCCGATGCCCACCCGCAGCGGGGGCAGTTTCTTTGTGCGGCGGGGAATGTGGTGCAGGGCTGTGGTCATGAGCGGAACAATCGCGAGTATTGGGTTTCGTGCTGGGCCGACAGGATCGCCAGCATGGGCGAGAAAGCCTGTCGGGCATGGTCGGGCACACGCAAGGCATGTGCCACGGCGGCTGGAATCTCCCTGGCCAGCATGGCCAGCATGCGCTGGCCGGAACTCTGGCCCAGCGGTACCGCCTTCACGGCGGCCTGCGTCATGTTCTCGGCCCAGCCGAAGGCATAACTCAGCAGGCAGTCGTGGACGCTGGCGGTCGTCAACGATGCCGCGAGGGCAAAGGCCACCGGGTAGGTGGGAGATGCGCAGGAACGGCTGTCGGACTGCAGGTCGGCATCCCCCGCATGCTGCACACGCAGCCAGTCCATCAGCGAGCGTCCCATCTGTTCGGTCTGCAGCCGCAGTTCACTGCTTTCGCGGGTGTGCAGCACCCAGTCGTTGAGTGCCTGCATGCGCGCCAGGTCCCGCTCGCGCCAGGCGCCGATGGCCTGCGCCAGCACCGGCAGGTCGGAGCGGGCCAGGGTCAGGTGCAACTGGTCAGGCAGCCATGCCGTAGCCGCGGATTCGGAGCCGACACCGGCACGGTCGACGGCGGCTTCCAGCACTTCGGAATACGAGAACCCGCCCACCGGCAGTGCCGGGGAGGCGAGCCAGATCAGTTGAAGCAGGCTGGCCGGCGCCAGGGGTTGCGCTGGCGGGCCCGCCTCGGGTGGCGCGGGCAGTGTCATCCGTGCTTGTGCCCGTCGTGCCGGACATGGGCATGGTCGTGACTGTGGTCATGGCCATGGTCGTGGTCGTGAGAGTGGTCGTGAGAGTGGGAGTGATCATGGCCATGGTTGCACTCCGGGCCATGCACATGGGGCGTGTGTGCATGGCCGTGGTCGTTCGCAGGGTCATGGGCGTGGCTGTGCCCGTGCTTATGGTCGTGCGCCTGCCCATGATCGTGTCCATGGGCATGCCCACCCGCCGCATAGGCGCCACTCTCGGGTTCGAACGCGCTGTTCTCCGCCCGCACGATCAGGTGCATGGCCCCCAGCATGTCGGCCAGCACGTGGTCGGGCTCGATCTTCAGGTGGTCGGGCTGCAGTTCGATCGGCACATGCCGGTTGCCCAGGTGGTAGGCCGCGCGGATCAGGTCGAACGGTGTGCCGTGCTGGGTGCAGTGCGTGATACGCAGTACCGGTTGCGGCGCGGCGATCACCCGCACCAG
>JBIKTP010000657.1:0-2591 GCA_044348035.1 Burkholderiaceae bacterium | reverse complement strand
CGGCCGGTGATGTAATCTTCTGTTTCGGTCTTGGTAGGCTTGAAGAATATCTGCTCGGTCGCGCCGAACTCGATCAGCTCGCCCAAATACATGTAGGCCGTGTAGTCACTGCAGCGTGCCGCCTGCTGCATGTTGTGCGTCACGATGGCGATGGTGTAGTCGCTCTTGAGCTCGTGCACCAGTTCTTCCACCTTGCCGGTCGAGATAGGGTCCAGCGCGGACGTCGGCTCGTCGAGCAGGAGGATCGAGGGTTTGACAGCCACGCTGCGCGCAATACAAAGGCGCTGCTGCTGGCCGCCGGAGAGGCTCATGCCATTCTGGCCTAGTTTGTCCTTCACCTCGTTCCACAGCGCAGCCTTGGTCAAGGCCCATTCCACCCGGTCATCCATGTCGCTTTTTCCCAGACTTTCATAAAGCTTCACGCCAAAGGCGATGTTGTCATAGATCGTCATCGGAAACGGCGTCGGCTTCTGAAAGACCATGCCGATACGGGCCCGCAGCAGGTTCAGGTCCTGCCGGGGGTCCAGAAGGTTCTGACCATAGAATTTGATCTCGCCCTCCGCGCGCTGGCCCGGGTACAGGCTGTACATGCGGTTGAGCGTGCGCAGCAGCGTCGACTTGCCGCAGCCCGAGGGGCCGATGAATGCGGTGACCTTGCGCTCGGCGATGTCCATCGTGACGTTCTTCAGGCCCTGGAACTTGCCGTAGTAGAAATTGAGGTTGCGCACCTCGAGCGCGTTCTTCTGGGCTGCGAGCGAAGCGGGAGCGGCGGTGGCCGTGGCGGTAGCGTTCATGGTGGGTTCCAGATTCAAGGAAGGGGCTTCGGATCAGGCGCGCACTTTTTCGCGGAAGAACACGCGGGCCAGGATGTTCAGGACCAGCACCGCCAGCGTGATGAGCAGCGCGCCGCCCCAGGCCAGATCGATCCAGTTTTCGTAAGGGCTCATCGCAAACTGGAAGATCACCACCGGCAGGTTCGCCATCGGGCCCCCCATGTCGGTGCTGAAGAACTGGTTGTTCAGCGCGGTGAACAGCAGCGGCGCGGTCTCGCCGCTGATGCGGGCGATCGCCAGCAGCAGGCCGGTGATCACGCCGCTCTTGGCCGCCCGCAAGGACACCATGGTGGCCACCTTCCAGCGCGGCGCACCGAGGGCGAAGGCCGCCTCGCGCAGGCTGCCAGGCACCAGGCGCAACATGTTCTCGGTGGTGCGCATCACCACCGGCACCGCGATCAGCGACAGCGCCAGCGAGCCGGCGAACCCCGAGAAATTGCCCACCGTGGCCACAGCGATCGCATAGACGAACAAGCCCAGCACGATCGAGGGGGCCGACAGCATGATGTCGGTCACGAAACGGGTGAACTCCGCCGTCTTGCTGGAGTCGCCGTACTCGGTCAGGTAGATGCCGGCCAGGATCCCGATCGGCGTGGACACCAGCACCGCCAGGCCCACGATCATCAGGCTGCCGACGATGGCGTTGCGCAGGCCGCCGCCTTCCGAACCGGGGGCTGGCGTGTCCTTGGTGAACAGGCTGATGTCCAGCGCGGCCAGCCCATTGGAGAACAACACGAGCAGGATCCACATCAGCACGACCAGCCCAAGGGTCATGGCCGCCATCGAGAGTGTCAGGCCGATCAGGTTGGTGCGCTGGCGGCCGCGGTACAGCGGAGAGGTTTTCATTTGCATGGTGATGCTCTTTGCGTGGAGGCTAGGGGAGTCGGCCAGTGGCTTCAGGTGCCTTTGGCCTTCTCGGCACGAACGATCAGCACCTTGGCCATTGCCAGCACCACGAAAGTGATGCAGAACAGCAGGAAGCCCAGCGCAAACAGGGTGTTGAAATGCAGGTGCTCGGCCTCGCCGAACTCGTTGGCCAACACCGAGGCGATCGAGGTGCCGGGCGAGAACAGCGAGGTAGGCATACGGTTGGCATTGCCGATCACGAAGGTCACGGCCATGGTTTCGCCCAGCGCGCGCCCCAGGCCCAGCATGATGCCGCCGATCACACCCTTTTGGGTATAGGGCAGTACCACCTTGCCCACGACCTCCCAGGTGGTGCAACCCAGTGCGTACGCCGATTCGCGCAGGATGGGTGGGGTGATCTCGAACACGTCGCGCATCACCGCCGCAACGAAGGGCAGCACCATGAAGGCCAGGATGATGCCGGCCGCCATGATGCCCAGGCCATTGGTGGCGCCACCAAACAGCCAGCCAACCAGCGGCATGCCACCCAGCACCGACTGCAGCGGAACCTGCATGTAGTCGGCAAACACCGGCGCGAACACGAACAGGCCAAACATGCCGTAGATGATGGACGGTACGGCGGCCAGCAACTCGATGGCGGTACCCAATGGGCGGCGCAGCCAGACCGGGCAGGTTTCGGTCAGGAACACCGCGATACCGAAGGCCAGCGGTACGGCCAGAATGAGGGCGATGCCGGCGCTCAGGACCGTGCCGACGATCGAGATCGCGGCACCGAATTCGTCGTTGACGATGTCCCACTCGACGTACCACAGGAAGTGGACGCCGAACTTGGCAAACGTCGGCCAGGCATTGATGAACAAAGAGACGATGATGCCCACCAGGGCGATCAGC
>JBIKTP010000656.1:0-2592 GCA_044348035.1 Burkholderiaceae bacterium | reverse complement strand
ATGGCTGTCATTGGCCGGCAGCGCCGCATAACCGGCCCGCCGGATGGCCTGCATCCATTCGGAGGGCTTGACAGCCTCGGGAGACCAGACCACTCGCGCCCGGTGGCTGCCGGCGCTGACTTCGGCGCCCAGCACCCCGGGCATGCGGCGCAAGGCGTCTTCGATCGTCACCGCGCAGGCCGCACAGGTGATGCCCTGCACGACGAGGTGCGACTCCACGCACCCGGCGCGCTCGGGGTGCGGACGGCTGAAGGCATTCCATTCCAGGGGGTCGTCCAGAACCTGCAACTCCGCCAGCGCGGGCTGTGCGGCTTCGCCAGGGCCCTCCTGGTGGCGCTCGCGCGGCTGCGCCTTCGCGATCGATTCTGGGGGATCAAGCGTGGCACTGAGCATGGGAGCCAAGCTTAGTGGCAGCCATCCCCACTTGACTTGACCTGGATCAAGAGACAGTCCAGGTCTTGGCCTTAAATTCAGCCCTGTCAATCAACCCAGACCAGGAGAACACCATGTACCAGCGCATCCTCGTTGCCACCGACGGCTCCACCCTGTCGAAGAAGGCCGTGAACAGTGCCATCTCGCTCGCCGCCCTGACCGGCGCCGAACTGGTGGCCCTCAAGGTGGTGCCGCGTTACCCGCAGAGCTACTTCGAGGGCGGCATCGTGCTGCAGGTCGCCGAGGTCGAACGCATCGAGAAGCAGTGGTCCGAAAGCGGACAGGCCATCGTCGACGGCGTGCAGAAGGCGGCGTTGCAGAAAGGTGTCAAGGTCAAGCCCGTCACGGCGCGCTCGGACCTGGTCTCCGAAGCCATCATCGCGACGGCCAAGAAGCACAAGTGTGACCTGATCGTGATGGCATCCCATGGCCGCAGGGGCATCAAGCGCATCCTGCTCGGCAGTGAAACCCAGCTGGTGCTGACACACTCGCACATTCCGGTACTCGTGCTGCGCTGAACTGCGCAGGCTGCACGCGGGGCGTTGTCCCGCGGTTCAGGCCGGCACGTAAAGCTGCCGGTACGTCTCACGCAGCAGGTTCTTCTGAACCTTGCCCATGGCATTGCGTGGCAGTTCGGCAGCGACGAAACAGCGCTTGGGAATCTTGAAATTCGCAAGCCCGGCCTTGAGGCTGGCAAGCACGGCGTCGGGCTCCACGGCGGCGCCGGGCTTGGGCGTCACCACCGCCACGCCGACCTCGCCAAAATCAGGATGCGGCACGCCCACCACCGCGCTCTCGGCAACGCCGGGCAATTCATTGATGCAGGCTTCAATTTCGGCCGGGTAGACGTTGTACCCGCCGCTGATGATGAGGTCCTTGCTTCGGCCCACGATGCGCACATAACCGCGTGTATCGATCGTGCCGACATCACCGGTCCGGAAGTAGCCGTCTGACGTGAACTCCTCGCGCGTCTTGTCCGGCATGCGCCAGTAACCCATGAACACATTCGGGCCCCGCACCTCGATGCCGCCGATCTCGTCTGGCGCAAGGGGGCGACCATCGTCGCCACACACGCGCAGGTCGACACCTGGCAGGGGGAATCCGACCGTGCCGCCGATGCGTTCGCCGTCCAGCGGATCGCACGGGTTGGAGGTCAGCATGGCCGTCTCGGACATGCCATAACGTTCCAGGATGGTGTGGCCGGTGCGTTGCTTCCATTGGGTGAATGTCTCGACCAACAGCGGCGCGGACCCGGCAATGAACAAGCGCATGTTGCGACAGGCAGCGCGGTCCAGAGCGGGCTCGGCCAGCATGCGGACATACAGTGTCGGGACGCCCATGAATACAGTGGCCTGCGGCAGTCGCCGAATGACGGCGCGCGCATCGAAGCGACCGAACCAGAGCATCTTGCTGCCGTTGATCAGCGCTCCGTGCAATGCCACGAACAGGCCATGCACATGGAAGATGGGCAGCGCGTGGATCAGCACATCACCGCCCTCCTGGGCCGAACGCCAGCACCAGTAAGATTTCAGCACCCGGGCGTTGCTGAGCAGATTGGCGTGGGACAGCATGGCACCCTTGCTTCGCCCGGTGGTGCCGCTGGTGTACAGGATGGCCGCGAGATCATCCGCCTTGCGCGGCGCCACGACGTGGCGATCGCTGCAGTGCGCGGCACGCTGCAGCAGCGTGCCGGTGCGGTCGTCGTCCAGGGTGAATACATGGCGCGACCCGGCTGCGAACGCGATCTTGCTGACCCAACCAAAATTCTTAGTCGCGCACACCACGACCGCCGGTTCGGCATTGCCGATGAAATAGCCGATCTCGCCACTCTGATAGGCGGTGTTCAACGGCAGGAATACATGGCCTGCCCGCAAGGTGGCCAGGTACAGCAGGACCGCCTCGACCGACTTTTCAACCTGCGCGGCAATGCGCGACGCGGGCGGCAGGTCCAGGCTTTCCAGCAGGTTCGCCAGCATCGCGCTGGCCCGCTCGATATCGCGCCAGCTGTAGAACAGGCCGTCGTCGGTCTCGATGGCGGTGCTGTCGAGGTCGGCGGGAAAGGCCGCCCGCAGGGCTTCGAACAGGTTCATGCCGTCATCGGTCTCGTTCATGGTGGTACAGATGCGACTCTCCCGGGTATCCGCCGAGAGGTTGTCATGG
>JBIKTP010000655.1:0-2594 GCA_044348035.1 Burkholderiaceae bacterium | reverse complement strand
CACCGGCGAGCACACCCAGGGCCAGCAGAACTGTCAGGGAGGGCAGGCGCAGGCAAAGGCACAGCATCAGAGCCCGGCACACACGTTCTGTGCGCTGCTGTTGTTGAACGGCGCCTGCGGGCACTGTACGTAGCGCAGCTGCCCGCCACCGGGGTTGAGGGTATCGGCCCGCAGCAAGGCAGGCGCCTGGCCGACACCGGTCCCCAGCGCGGCAGCCGCCCGGCTGAGCCCGAGGAAGGCGATCATGTCGTCCTGGTCCACGCCGTCGCCCGACACGCCGATGGCGCCCACCAGCGTCGGCACACCGGCCAGTGTGCGGTAGATCGGCACACCGCCGGCAAAGATCTGCAGGCCGTTTTGCAGCCGCGGCAGGCCGGTGCAGCCCACGGGCGCACCGACGGGCGCCACGGCGGCGGTGACGATGGCGTTGAAGGCCAGGTCCAGCTGCAGCCCGGTGCTGAACGGGCTCCATTGCGCATGCAGCTTCGACAGGGGCCCCGGCCCGGCCGCGAGCGCCACACCATCTGGGAAGAACGGGCGGGCCAGGGTGCCGATGGCCCGCGTGGTGAAGGCCCTGCCATTGGCCAGTGCGGTCCCATCGCCCAGCAGGGCCCGGGTGGCGGCCACGTAGGGGGCGATCGGCGAAGCCGGCAACGGCGCCAGGTAGGCCGCATCGGGCAAGGCCTGCAGTTCGGCGGCGGCCAGCGGGTTCGACATGAACGCGGCGCTGCGGGCCTTCTGCAAGGCGACATCGGTGCCGAAGACCGGCGCGTCGGGCGTGCGCACCAGTCCCAGCACGGCGCCATTGCTGTCCACCACCGTGATCGTCACCTGCGCCGCCTGCCCGCTCGGCTGGCGGATCTGCGCACGGGTGCCGGCCGCGACCTGCAAGGCCGAGCGCAGGGTCTGCAGCACCTCGGGCGCCGTCAGGCCGCCATCGGTGCCGGCCTGCACCGGGTAGCGGTTGCTGTCGGCACCGTCCACCAGCACATAGGCGCCCAGATCGGCAAACGCGCCGGTGTCGCGCCGCACGCCGGAGCCCGCCACGCCGTAGGCCGTGCCAGCCCGCAACACGCCGGCAAAGTAACCGGGCACCGCCTGCAGGGCACCCGGCAGGCCGGCCAGCGGGACGGCCGCGACCGAGGTGTCGCCCGCATCGGAGTACCGCAGCGAGCGCCCATCGGCGGTGATGCGGTTGGCACGGATGCCCACCGGCGCGGCGAAACCGGTGCTGCCCGCCACGGCGAGGGCCTCGTCCAGGTTGTCGTCGATGTCGGAGATCTCCAGGTCGAGACCGTAGACCGCGTCCGCCATCACGCCGATGCCGCCGACCACCCGCCCGTTCTTGTACAGCGGCATGCCGCCCGGGTCGGCCGACAGGCCGAGCGGCGAGCGCTTCGGGCCCCGATCGGCATCGGTGTCGCGGCGCATCAGGTCGGAACACGAGAGCTGCGAGAACTGCACGCCGAACAGCGGGCCCGAGGGCTGGTTCGCCTCGCGCGGGTTGAAGTTCTCCTGCACGATCTGGCTGGCAGTGCGCGAGGTGAACGCATTGCCGGCGCTCGACAGGTAGGCCCCCGTCAGCGCCTTGCTGATGGCCGCATAACTGCTGGGCAGGATGCTGACCTGCTCCAGGCCACCGGTCACGGCACGCCCACCGTCGATGGCAAAGGTGGCGGCGGCGCCGGTCATGGCATACACCGCCAGCACATTGCCGACCCGGTCGGCCACCGCGATCGTGGCGCGCTGCCCGCGCGCCTGCGCGGCCACCACGGCCTGCGCCACCACCTGCTCGACCTCGGCCGCGGTCAGGGCGTCGGCGGCACAACTTGCGCCGCAGTCGATCGGCGTGGCCGTCGCCAACGTCGGGGCATCGCTGCTGCCACCCCCGCCGCAGGCGCTCAGGCCGGCCAGTGCCACCAGTGCCGTCAGCACGGCGCGCCGCGCCGGCCGCGCGCGCATCCCATCCGGCCAGCGACGGTTCATGGCTTGCCTTTCGCCGCGGCCGCGGTCTTGCCGAAGGACGGATGCTCGACCTTGGAATGGAATCCGTGGCAGCTGTCGCAGCGGCTCACCACCTTGTGCGCATCGGCCCGGGCGCCGGCATGGCAGGTGCGGCAGGAGGCGAGGTCGGGGATCAGGATGTCGGCCGCCGTCTTCGATGCGCCGGCGTCGTGGCACACGGTGCAGTTGGCGTTCTGGTGCTGGGCATGCGAGAACTGCGACTTGGGCAGCCAATGGCTCGTGGCCACGATGGGCTGCACTTGCCAGCGGGCGGTCTGCCCCTTGGCCGGCGCCAGCCGCTGCACGGCATGGCAGGTCTTGCAGACGCCGTTGGCGGACTCCATCATCGTGCGCAGCGTCTGCTCCGACTGCTGCTGCACCCAGCGCCCGGCGCTGGTGGCCATCACCGGGGCCGGCTGCGCCTGCGGGCGCTGCAGCAGCGAGTTGACGGTGACGATGCTCACCGGAATGCGGTCCACCGCCAGGCTGGCGTAGATCTCGCGCACCGCCACCACCACCTCGGCGGGTGCCGCATGCGGCACCTCGCGCTCGGGCGCCTGCGGGTCGACCGACAGTCGGTGGCAGGACTG
>JBIKTP010000654.1:0-2597 GCA_044348035.1 Burkholderiaceae bacterium | reverse complement strand
GACCACGCCGGCAGACTTGCGCGCCCAGGTCCAGAGGCTGTGGGACCGCGGGGAGCTTCTGCGTGCCGCCGTGCCCGGCTTCATGCCTTGGCCGGTGCGCCTGACGCTGAAGGCCCCGTCTGCGGCGGACCTGTCGGATCGCTTCGACGCGGTGCGTGAGTGGGTCCGCACCATTGCCGCAATGCCCCATGTCCGCATCGACTGGCGGGACTGGAACCATCGGGTGCAGGGGGCGCAGCGCCTTCCGGCTGCGGTGTGGCTTGACACGCTGCCGGCCGCCTTGGCCCTGCTCGGGCGCACGCGCCAGGCCGAGCGCTTTCGGCAGCTGTGGGAAAGCACGGCCGCCGTGCAGCCTGCGCTGTTGCAGTGGCTTGCGAAGCGGCCCTTGCAGGCGCTGGAATTGGCAGAACGCTGGGAGCGCCTGCTGGCCGTCGTGGCCTGGCTGCAGGCCCATCCCAGGCCCGGCGTGTACCTGCGCCAGGTGGACGCGCGCGGTGTGGACAGCAAATTCATCGAGACCCATCGCAATGTGCTGACCGAACTGCTGGACCTGGCCCTGCCGGCCGACGTTATCCAGCCATCCGCCACCGGCGGGGCCCAGTTCGCCCGCCGGTTCGGCTTTCGGGACAAGCCGGTTCGCATCCGTTTCCGGCCGCTGGACCCTGCGCTGCCCACCCTGCCCGGCTGCGCGGAGCTGAGCGACGTGACGCTCGACGCCGCCAGCTTTGCGGCATTGGCGCTGCCCATAGAGCGTGTGTTCGTCACTGAAAACGAAACCAACTTCCTGGCATTCCCGCCAATGCAGCGCGCCATCGTCCTGTTCGGTGCCGGCTACGGCTGGGACGCGCTGCAGCACGCCGCGTGGCTGCACCGGTGCGCGCTGCGTTACTGGGGCGACATCGATACCCACGGCTTTGCCATCCTGGACCAGTTTCGGAGCCACTTTCCCCATGCCGTGTCGCTGCTGATGGACCGCGAAACGCTGCTCGCCCACCGGTCGCACTGGGGCGATGAGGCCGAGCCCGTGCGGCACGATCTGGCACGCCTGACGGCGCAGGAGGCACAGGTCTACGACGATCTGCGGTTCGACCGGCTGCAGCCAAAGTTGCGGCTGGAGCAGGAGCGCATCGGGTACGGCTGGGTGGTACGCAACCTCGACATTGGCAACTGACCCCGGCCGCATCTTTATGCGGCGGCGTGGGCGGCACCCCAGGCCTCGGCCCGGACCGGACCGAGGCTCTGCGTGAGCCTGCCCGTCCAGCGCAACAGCGCGTCGGGGTCCACCGGCTGGATGCTGGCGCGCACGATCCGCGCCGCCTGCCGTGACAGGGCGGGCTCGGCGGGCAGCACCTGCTGCAACCAATGCAGCACCACGCCCCAGGCCTGTTCGCGGGTGCCGAGCTCCTGCGCCATGGCCTCGATGAGGTCGGCGAGCTGCTGCGGCACACTCAGGGCGTCAAGATGCAGGGACCACACCAGCGTGCCTGCGAGGCCCCGTACGCTTGCCTCGAAGCCGCGCAACAGTTCGGCCGGTGCAGTGGTGCCGGCCAGGACGGTCGGGGCATCATCGCGCATCAGGAAAGACGGGCGCTCGAACATCGCCTGGCGAACTTCGGCCGCAGGTTCGGACAGCGAAGCCCACACATCCTCCCGCCCAGACAGGATGGCTCGCGCGTCGGCACTGTACGAGGCATCCAGCATGGGTTCCACGAACAATGCGTCGAACCCCGCGGCCAGGTCGGCGCCCACCTGCTGCGGCATCCGTGCGGAATAGGCGATGACCGTGCCGCTGCCGCCCCAACCAGCAGCCTGCATGGAGGTGATCTGCGCCAGCTCTGGCAGGCCCACCGCCTTGTGGGCTTCATCGCGTACATGCACCAGGATGAGGTGCGTCTGGTCCGTGACGAGCTGGTAGCGCAAGGCCAGTTGCAGCGCCTCGCCCTCCCATCGGGCCTGCTCCGGATGGGCCGCCGTGCGCGCCAGGCCCAGCAGGCTTGCCCGCTGGGCTGCACCGACCATGCGACTCACGGTCGTTCCCGTACCCGCATCGACGCGGGCGGCAGGCGCCTGGGCCCGGGTATCGGCAACCCGCCAGGACAGGACCGGGGGGCGGGCCGGGCGCTGCGGCAATCGGGCGAAGGCATGCACGGTGTCTCCCCCGAACAGGAACTGCGACGGCTCCGACTGCCACACAGCGGGCTGGCCCCAGTCCACCCGCACCCCCGCCACGCGGGGGGCACGCAGCCGGCGGAACATGCGCAGGATCACGGCCGCGATGTCCTGGTTGGGCGACACGAGCTCGCAAGCGCCACCCGTCTGCTCCGCCAGCTCACGCAGAAGACTCTCGGCTGGCGAGCTGCCGACGCCGATTGCAAAGACCCGGTGCGCAGAGTCCCGGGCATTGCGCAACAGGTCATCCACGCCCCAGATGTCACCATCCGTGATGAGCAGGACGTCGGTGGGGCGCTCGCCGTCCGCGGCGTCGGGCTGCACGACGCCGCCGGACCCGGCCGTGCCCAGTGCGAATGTGGACAAGAGCGCCGCGTTCATCTCGGTGCCGCCCAGGTCGGCGTCCGTACGTGCCACCAGGTCTGCCA
>JBIKTP010000653.1:0-2601 GCA_044348035.1 Burkholderiaceae bacterium | reverse complement strand
CGCCAACGGCATGCCCGAGCTGCACAAGCTCACGCCGCCGCTGGCGGTGCTGCAGGGCAAGGGTTACCGGGTGGCGCTGGTGACGGACGGCCGCATGAGCGGTGCATCCGGCAAGGTGCCCGCTGCCATCCATGTGTCGCCGGAAGCCGCCGCCGGCGGGCCGCTGGCGCGCCTGCGCGACGGCGACATCGTCCGGCTGGACGCCACCGCCGGCACACTCCAGGCGCTGGTGGACGAGGCGCAGTGGAATGCCCGCGAGGTACTCACCATGCCCGAGACACTTGTGCAGGAGAATGGTCTGGGCATGGGCCGCGAGCTGTTCGCGGGCATGCGCCGCAATGCGCTCAGCGCCGAAGAAGGAGCCTGCACATGGCTGTGACCCCCATCCTGACCGCCCTGCAGGTGATGCAGGACGCGCCGGTGATTCCTGTCATCGTGCTGCACGAGGTGGCCCATGCGGTACCGATGGCCCGCGCCCTGGTGGCCGGTGGCGTGCGCATGCTGGAAGTGACGCTGCGCACACCGGTGGCCTTGGCCTGCATGGAAGCGATTGCCCGCGAGGTGCCCGAGGCCGTGGTCGGTGCCGGCACGGTGCGCAGTGCAGCCGACGCCCAGGCCGCGGCCATGGCCGGTGCGCGGTTTGCGGTGAGCCCCGGCTACACCCGGGCGATCGGCCAGGCCTGCCGCGATGCCGGCCTGCCCTTGCTGCCCGGTGTGGCCACCGGCAGCGAGATCCTGATGTGCCAGGAAGACGGACTGACAGAACTCAAGTTCTTCCCGGCGCTGCAGGCAGGCGGCAGTGCCATGCTCAAGGCCTGGAGCGGTCCCTTTGGCGACGTGCGCTTCTGCCCGACAGGCGGCATCGGCACGGGCAACGCGGCCGAGTTCCTGGCCTTGCAGAATGTGGCCTGCGTCGGGGGCTCCTGGCTGGTGCCGGCGGATGCCCTGGCGAAGGGCGACTGGGCGCGCATCACGCAGCTGGCGGCGGCCTCACGCACATTGCGCGGTGATGCCGCCACCCCGGGTCAGCCGTATTTCCAGAAGGCATAGACCGTGAGCACGATCGCCCACAGCAGCACCAGCGTGCGCACCGCGCGGGCCGGGATGCGTCGGATGACGCGCACGGTCGCATAACCCCCGAGGCTGGCGCCCACAAACACCGGCAGCGCATACAGCCAGGCCACCTGGCCCGAGGGCAGCAGGATCAGGCAGCCGGCGCCGCTCAGCGCCACCACCATCAGGTTCTTCTTGGCGTTGGCCCGGTGGATGGACGCCTCGCCCGCCATGGCCAGCGCCGCGAGCAGCATGATGCCGACACCGGCGCCGAAGTAGCCGCCATACACCATGAGGATGAATTCGAAGAACAGGATCCACCGCGGCGACAGGCGGTGCTCCGGATCCCGGAAGCGGTCCAGGTGGCGCTTGATCCACTCGCCCAGCGCAAAGAAGAGCAGGGCGGTGAGCATCAGCCACGGAACAGCGCGCGCAAAACGGGCCTCGCCCGTCCACAGCAGCAGAAAGCAGCCCACCGCGCCACCGAGGAAGGACACGACCAGGTGGGCACGGACCTCGTGGCGCATCTCCCGGAGTTCGCTGCGATAGGCCGCCAGCGCCATGAAGTTGCCCGGCATCAGCGCGACCCAGTTCGTGATGTTGGCCACCAGAGGGGGCAGGCCCACCGCGATCAGCATCGGAAAGGTCAGGAAACTCGCCCCGCCAGCGACCGCTGTCACGCCGCCGGCAGTCAGACCGCCGGCAAACAGAACCAGCAGGGTGGTGAGTTCCATCCCGCCAGTATCGCGGAGACTGCATGCCTCCTGGCCTGCCGGGTCTGCATGATGTACGCCATGGCCAATGCACGGGATACCACGCCGGAGCTTGACGCTGTGGTCGCGAGGCGCCTGTTCGCGGCGTGCAACGCCAGGCCCGAAATGCTCATTGCAAGGCCTGCTCCAAGGGTTTCCATGCGCCCAGTGCATATGCCTGCATTCCAGTGCCGTCATACCGCCAGAGATGCAGCCAGCCGTTGTCGAGCAGCTGCCGAACGACTGCATGCTTCTCGATGACCCGCTCGATGGCCTGCCGGGGTGCGTCGATGACCACGGTCAGGCGCAGGGGCTCGTGGACCCAGCGCTCGCCATCGTGGAGCGACTGGCGCGACAACCCGATGCGCAGATCCCCGCCGTTGCCTTCGAACACGCCGAGTTGCCCGCCCACCACGTTGTGCAGCACCTTGTTGCCGCTGCCGAGCCGCAAGGGTTCGCAGGTGGAGGCGTGGTACTGCCAGTTGATCCAGTGGGTGACCAGCATGGGGGCCGTCATCAGCAGTTCCAGCACGCTGCCATCTGCATCCTGCGAGGCGTCATAGTCATGCAGGAACGTACGCCCTTCGAGCATCACACCGCGGCTGCGCCAGCGCGGGGCGATCAGGAAAGCGGCATTGCCGGCAAGTCCCCACTCGGGCCGGGTCTGCGCGCCGTCGTTGGCCCGGCGGCGGAACTGGGCCAGGAGTTCACCATGGGCGGCCCTCGGGTCCAGCCCCAGGCCAGGCGCCCGCTCGCGGCGCACCTGATCACTGGCGTGGGTCCAGACAGACTGCAG
>JBIKTP010000652.1:0-2605 GCA_044348035.1 Burkholderiaceae bacterium | reverse complement strand
CACTCGCCGGCAGCGCGGCCTTCGAGGACAAGGACTATACCGGCGCGCTGAAACACTGGACACGCGCCAGCCGGCTCGCCGAGCCAGGCAGCCCGTTTTCCCAGGGTCTGGCCGGCAGCATCGCGCAGGCCCGTGCCGCTGGCGGACAGGACCCTGCGGGCGCATCGGCCCCCGCACTCGCTCAGGCGCCAGCTCCGGCGGCGCCCGCCGCACCGGCGCCGGCAGCGGCACCGGGCACCGCGCGGCTGACGGGTGTGGTGCAACTCGCCGGCGCGCTGGCAGCCCAGGCGGCACCCGGCGACACCGTCTTCGTGTTCGCCCGGGCGGCAGATGGCCCGCGCATGCCGCTGGCCATTCTCAAGATGCGCGTCAGCGACCTGCCCCTGAACTTCACGCTCGACGACAGCACTGCGATGTCTCCGCAGATGAAGCTGTCCAACTTCCCGCGGGTGATCGTGGGCGCGCGCATCTCGCGCTCGGGCGACGCGATGCCCCGTACCGGGGATCTGGTGGGACAGGTCGGGCCAGTGGACAACCTGTCCGGCAAGCTGGTCGTCACCATCGACGCCGTGCAGCCCTGAGCGGCATCAGGCGCCTGGGGTCTGCGGCGCCAGCACGCCGGCCTCGCGTGCCAGGCTGAGCACCAGGGCCTGTACCTGGTCGGGGCGTTCCTCATGGGCGAGGTGCCCCAGCGCCTGCAGCACGCAGACCCGCGTCAGCGGGTGCGGCGGCAGCCGTGTGATCACGTCCGATGCCTGCGAAGGTGGCACGGTGCGGTCGTTCGACCCCACCACCAGGGCCAGGGGCGTGGCCAGGCGCGGCAGCGCACGTTGCAGGCCTGGCAGGTCCCAGTTGGCCATCATGGCCAGCGCGCCGGCCGCATGGCCCGGATTGCGGATCAGTTGCGCATACAGCGCCATGCCGGTCGGGTCGAGGGTGGAGCCGGTGCTGTCGAGCAGTCGGCGCAGTACCTGCGGGTCGGACGCGCGCCAGGCAAACAGCCGCGGCACAAACGGCGCTGCGGCCATCACCTTGGCCACCGGCGCGAAGAACTGGCCGGCCAGCCCGCCCAGCGGCAACAGCGCACCGTTGATGCCCAGGATGCAGCGTGGCGCGACCAGGCCGTCCAGGCACATGCGCACCGCCACCGCCACGCCGGCCGAGTGGCCGACGACGATGTCGGGCAGCGCGCCGCAGGCATGCATCAGCGCCGCGACCGCGCGGGCCATGCCCGGCAGCGACATCGGGCTGTCGCCCTGTACCGTGGCTGGCATGCCGGTGAACCCGTGGCCGGGCAGGTCGATCGCCAGCACGCGGAAGTTCTGCGCCAGCCGGGGCAGCAGCCCGCGCCAGGAATGGGTCGAGGCGCCAGTGCCATGCAGCAGCCAGACCGTGGGTGCGCCAGGCGCCGGTGGCGCCATGGTCTGGACGTGCCAGCGCAGGCCGGCAGCCTCGGTGAAACTGCTGGCCTCGCGGTGCGGCCACTGGCGGCCGTCACGTTCCCAGACCAGGCGCTGCTGCATGCCGTGCCTGTCTCAGCGGGCAGGCCGGGCACTCGCCAGCCGGATGGCCTGGTTGACGGTGCCGGCGCCAGCATGCGGCAGGGGCAGGTAGGCCGCCCCCATTTCGGCCGCCAGGCGCTCGGCCACCGTTTGCGGATGCGGCGAGGTGTCCAGCAGCAGCGCGGTCAGGCCGGCGGCCCGCACGGTGCGGGCGGCTGCCAGTGCGTCCGCGCCGGCGCGTTCGCGCCCGGGGCTGCCATCGCGCGCGATGTTGGCGCGCCCGTCGGTCAACAGCACCAGGATCGGTGTCTCCCCCCGCCGCACGCTGGCCAGCGCCAGCGCGAGGGCCGCGTCCACGCCGGCTGCCAGCGGCGTGCCACCGCCGCCCGGCATGCCGGCCAGGCTGCGCTTGGCGCGCACCAGCGAGCGTGTGGGTGGCAGCATGAGCTCGGCGCCCTTGCCGCGAAATGCCAGCATCGCCACCCGGTCACGCCGCACATAGCAGTCGGCCAGCAGCAGCTCGACTGCGCCCTTGGCTTCGGCCAGCCGGTGCAGCGCTGCCGAGCCGGACGCGTCCACCACGAAGATGGTGGTGGTCTCGCGGCGCTGCTTGAAGCGGCTGACATGGAAGTCCTCGCGGCGCACCTCGATGCGCCGTGGATGCCCGAGCGGCGTGGCATCGGCCGCGTCGGCGCTGTTCTGTCGCAGCAGGGCGGTCTCGCGCTTGCGCAGCGCCTGCCAGGGCGCGGCGGCACGCAGGGTCTCGACCACATGCAGCCGCACACCCGCGCCGAGGTCGCCCCGGCGCGCGCCCAGCGGGCGGCCGCGGGCCTTGCTGTTTTGCTGGGCACCGGAGCCATTGGATGCGCCGGCCTGCACACGCTGGGTCTGTCCGAACTGCAAGGCCGCCAGCAGCCCTGGCGGGATGGCGGCCTGCGCGGCCTGCAGCACCAGTTCCTCCAGTTCCTGCACCGAGGGCTGCGGCGGCTCGGCGGCATCGTCTGCAGGCGGTGGTTCGCCGGAGGACTCGGGCTCTTCGGGCGGCGGCGGTGGCTCGGGTGGTGCCTCGGGTGCCGGGTCTTCGTCGCCCTCGACCTGCGGGA
>JBIKTP010000649.1:0-2606 GCA_044348035.1 Burkholderiaceae bacterium | reverse complement strand
GTGCTGTGGATCGTGCCACCCGAACCCGCTCGGCAGGCGGACCAGGAGCCCGGCCGCCTGCGCGACGTGATGCGCCATGGGCCTACCCTGCGGCTGAACTTCACCGTCTTCGTCCTGCATGCCGTGCTGGTCGCCATGTGGGTGGCGGTGCCGGGCCTGCTGGTCCAGGCCGGGCTGCCCAAGGACCACCATTGGTGGGTCTACCTGCCCGCCATCACCGGGTCTTTCCTGGTGATGGGCACGGTGCTGTTCCCGCTGGAGCGCCGTGGCCACCTGCGACCGGTGTTCCTGGCCGCGCTGGGCCTGCTGGCGCTGGTGCAGGGCGGGCTCTCGCTGGTGGCGGCCACCACGCCCAGCCTGGCCTGGCTGGCCGTGTTGCTGTTCCTGTTCTTCTGCGGCTCCAACATTCTCGAAGCCAGCCAGCCCAGCATCGCCTCCCGCTCGGCCCCGCCCAATGCGCGGGGCGCGGCGCTGGGCTTCTACAACACGCTGATGTCGTTCGGGTTCTTTGCCGGCGGCGCCGTCGGCGGCATGCTGATCAAGGCCTGGGGGCCCGTGGGCCTGTTTGCCGCGTGTGGCGCGGCCCTGGCCATGGCCCTGCTCGTCGCACTGCCGATGCAGGTATCCCGCTAAAGGCGGACAAGCGGCGGCCCTGCCCGATGCGTCGCGGGCTGGTCTGCAGTACGCTGCGCATGGATAATCCCCGCATTCTTTGGAGCACATCATGGCGTCTGTAAACAAGGTGATTCTGGTCGGAAACTGCGGCCGGGATCCGGAAGTCCGGTACCTGCCCTCGGGTCAGGCCGTTGCCAACGTCACCCTGGCCACGTCCAGCCGGCGCAAGGACAAGAACACCGGCGAGACCATCGAGGACACGCAGTGGCACCGCGTCACCTTCTACGACCGCCTGGCCGAGATCGCCGGCGAGTACGTCAAGAAGGGGCGCCCGATCTACGTCGAAGGGCGTCTGAAGTACGGCAAGTTCACGAACAAGGACGGCGTCGAGCAGAACACCTGCGACATCATCGCCACCGAGATGCAGCTGCTCGGCAGCCGCGAGGGCATGGGCGGGCCGGGCGGGGACGACGGCGGCGGTTATGCGCGCCCGAGCGCCCCGCCGCAGCGTCAGGCACCTGCGGCTGCGGCCCCGCGCGCGCCAGCTGCCGCACCCACACGGGCGTCGAGCGGCTTCGACGACATGGACGACGATATTCCGTTCTGACTCGCGGCCCGGATCACCCCCCCGCCCAGACACACCTCGCCGTCATACAGCACGGCGGATTGCCCGGGCGTGACAGCCCACTGGGCCTGCGCAAATGCGAGCCGGAAACCCGCCGGCGAGTCACCCGCTTCCAGCGCGCAGGGCGCATCGCTCTGGCGGTAACGCGTCTTGGCGGCGAGCAGCCCGGGCGCGGGTGCGACCCCGGCCACCCAGCTGGCGTCCTGCGCCTCGAGCGCGGCATATTGCAGCCAGGCATGGTCATGGCCCTGGACCACCCACAGGATGTTCTTGTCCATGTCCTTGCGGGCGACGAACCAGGGCGCATGGTCCCCGCCTCCGCGCTGGGCCCCCCTGGCGCGGACACCCCCGATTCCCAGGCCCTGCCGCTGCCCGATGGTGTAGAAGCTCAGGCCCCCATGTTCGCCGATGGTGCGGCCCGTCGGGTCCTTGATCGGCCCGGGCGCTCCCGCGATATAGCGGTTCAGGAACTCCCGGAACGGCCGCTCGCCAATGAAGCAGATGCCCGTGGAGTCCTTCTTGCGGGCATTCGGCAGGCCGATGCCGGCCGCAATCCGGCGCACCTCGGTCTTGTGCAGTTCGCCCACCGGGAACAGCGTGCGGGACAACTGCGCCTGGTTGAGCCGGTGCAGGAAATAACTCTGATCCTTGGACGGGTCCAGCCCCTTGAGCAGTTCATGCCGGCCCGTCGCCGGGTTCAGCCGGACCCGGGCATAGTGGCCGGTGGCGATACGGTGCGCGCCCAGCCGCATGGCGTGGTCCAGGAAGGCCTTGAACTTGATCTCGGCATTGCACAGGATATCCGGATTGGGGGTGCGGCCGGCCTGGTATTCGCGCAGGAACTCCGCGAAGACGCGGTCCTTGTATTCGGCAGCGAAATTGACATGCTCTATCTCGATGCCCAGCACATCGGCCACTGCCGCCGCATCGACGAAGTCGACATTGGACGAACAATACTCGGAGTCGTCGTCATCCTCCCAGTTCTTCATGAAGATGCCGATGACCTCGAAACCCTGCTCGCGCAACAGATAGGCCGTGACCGCGGAGTCGACGCCACCACTCAGACCCACCACAACCCGTTCACGTGCCATAGGTGCGCGATTATCCGCGTCAGCGCCCGTCCGCCATGTCCGTGTGCAGCATCTCCAGCGGGTAGCGCACGCCCGCCAGATGGTCCTGCACGCACTGCAGCAGTGCCGGGCTGCGGTGGCGTTGCGCGCTGGCGCGGATCTCCTGGGGGGTCATCCACAGCGTTCGGACGATCCCGTGGTCGAGCCGCCGGTCGGCAAAGAACGCGCCAAGCTCGCCGCAGAACGCGAACCGCAGGTAGGTGACCACCTGCCCCGGCAGCCCGTCACGCGCCGGC
>JBIKTP010000650.1:0-2606 GCA_044348035.1 Burkholderiaceae bacterium | reverse complement strand
CACCAGCACGTAACGCGCGCGCAGACCCGCCACCAGGACCTGGTCGATGAAGTCCTGCGGGGACTGCGCGGCCAGCCGGCTGTCGAAAGGCAGCACCACGGCCTGGTCGACACCGCACTGGGCCAGGTCCGTCAGCTTGTCGCGCAGCGTGCCCACGCGTGCCGGCGCGGCCTGCTGCTGGCCGCTGCGCGACGCGAAGAAGTCCCGCGGGTGGGGTTCGAAGGTCAGCACGCAGCTGCCCACCCCCCGCTGGGCCGCCTCGCCCCGCAGCAAGGCCAGCATTGCCTGGTGACCGCGGTGCACACCGTCGAAGTTGCCGATGGTGAGCGCACACGCCTGCGCCAGGCCACTGTGGTGGAGACCGCGGAACACTCGCATGGGTTGTTATGTTTTTGATAGCAGGCGGCTCCCGGCAATCGGCCGCCCCGGCATGTCTGTATTGAAAAACAGGTATATTGTGGCGCATCGGTGCCGGAGACTGCGGGTCTCCAGCCGAGGCAGGCGATTGCATTTCGTGTCAACGGATCAAAGCATTGTTTCGGGAGGCGTGTCTTGAAGGTCTTGAAGCTGTCAGCCCAGGGGTTGCCGCAATCCTGGATATCCCTGGAGCAAGCCGTCATTCACTATGCCGCGGGCGAAGTCCGGTGGGAGTCCGGCGGCGAGGTGGCTGTGTTTCGCGGTGGGCACAATGCGCGCAGCGGCGAACAGTCGGTGATCCGTGTCAACAGCATCATCGGCACCAAGGGGGTTCACGGCATCAACCCGTTCAGCCTCAAGCCCGGCCTGACCAACAGCAAGCTCTTTGCGCGGGACCGCAACATCTGCGCCTATTGCGGTCAGCATTTCGACGAGGAAGACCTCACGCGCGAGCACATCATCCCGTTTGCCCAGAACGGGGTCGACACCTGGATGAACGTGGTCACGGCCTGCCGGCCCTGCAACCACCGCAAGAGCAGCCGCACGCCGGAGCAGGCGCACATGCCCTTGCTGTACGCGCCCTATGTGCCCAGTCTGTGGGAGGACTTCATCCTGCGCAACCGGCGGATCCTCGCCGACCAGATGGAGTTCCTGATGACGCATCTGCCGAAGTCCTCGCGGCTGATGGCCTGATCAGCCGCTGCCCCGGGGCATGGGCCCCAGCAGGAAGTAGGTCTGCAGCACGCCCTTGCCCTTGACCTCCAGCGCGCCGCGGGGCTCGAACACGAAGCTGCCTGCGAGCTCCCGGTACACATCCTCGCTGACATGCACCCGTCCGGCCTGGCCCAGGGACTCCATCCGGCTGGCCATGTTCACTGCATCCCCCCACACGTCATACAGGAAGCGCTTGAGGCCGATGACGCCAGCCACGGTGGGGCCGACGTGCATGCCGCAGCGCACCGCCAGTGGCTCGCCGCTCCGCCGGCTGTAGGCCTGCATGCTGGCGACCATGTCCAGCGCAAGCCGCGCAATGTCGGACAGATTGCCCTTTCCCACCACCATGTAGGCGTCTCCGATGGTCTTGATCTTTTCGGCGTCGTACCGGTCGACCAGATGGTCGAATCCTGAAAAGACCTCGTTGAGCACCTGGACCACATGGTCTGCCGGGCGCCCGGCAGAGAACCGGGTGAACCCTGCGATGTCCACGAACAGCACCGCCATGCGCTGGTACTGTTCGGCCTTGACCGTGTTGTGGTTCTTGAGTTCGTTGGCTATCGATACCGGCAGGGCGTTGTAGAGCACCTGGTCGGCGCGGGCTCGCTCATGCTCGACCAGGCATCTCTCCCGGTACAGCGCCAGGTTCAGCGCCATGAGGAAGCGGTCGATGAGCAGCGCCACGACATGCAGCGCGAGCAGGTTCAGCGCGGCCCCGCTGGTGTGGAAGATGTCGCGGGGATCGGCGACCCAGATCAGCAGCGTCAGGCTCAGGGCACTTGCGATGTTCAACAACCTTCGCAGCCGGCCAGGGTAGGCAAACACGCACACCATGGTGAGCAGGAACATGGCGTAGGTCGACAGGTCGCCGCTGAGCATCCAGGAGATCAACCCGAACCAGCAGAACAGGATGGCGTTGCAGACGAAGAACCACGCCAGCAGACGGGAGCGCTGGCGGTGCGCCCGCGCATGGCGGGCCGCAAGCTCGAACACCAGGAAGTGCAGCGCCGCAACAGCATGCCAGATGAGCAGCCAGGCATGCTGGGGGCGGTCGCCCCACACGCCGCTGCGCAACAGCAGCGGGTCGACCACGAGGAGCATGGCCAGCACCACGGCCAGGCCTACGCGGCACATCGGCACCAGCATCGTGAAGGACTGACCGGTCAGCCAATGCCCGAAGTCTTCCGAGTGCAGATCCGGCACCGGCGGCCGGCAGGGCAGCAGAGGAGTTGATGCCATGGGTGCTCCCTTGGGCGCCGAGCGGCAACCTGCGCGCCGACCTGCGTGGGAGGGAGTCTAGGCGCGGATCCGGACGCGCGGAGCGCAGGCGTCCCCCGTCGGGGGGATGCGGGTGTCGGGCTGCTTCAGGCGAATACGCCGGCCGAGTCCTGCATGCTGGCCGCCACCGTCTCCAGATGGTGCAGGGTGTCGCCGAAGCTCAGCTCCATCTGGGTCAGGCGCTTGAAGTAGTGGCT
>JBIKTP010000651.1:0-2606 GCA_044348035.1 Burkholderiaceae bacterium | reverse complement strand
CCGCGCAGGCGCAGGCGCAGGACAACCGCATCGACACCATCCGCTCCGATGCGCCGGAGCTGGCCCGCTATGGCAAACACGCCGTGGGCGTGAAGACGCTGAACCTGGTCCACCCGGGCCAGGCGGACATCCTCCGGTTCAAGGCAGGTGCGCCGATGCCGGTCTATGACCGTCCGCTCACGGTGGAAGTCTGGTACCCGGCTGCGCCAGGCGCCACCGGCAACGGGCAGTACAAGGTGTTCACCCGCGACGGAAAGACCGAGGTCCTGCTTACCGGCCGTGCGCTGCGTGAGGCGCCGCCGGACCGCGCCGCCGGGCCCTATCCCTTGCTGATCGTCTCGCACGGCTACCCGGGCAACCGATTCCTGCTCAGCCACCTGGCCGAGAACCTGGCCAGCAAGGGGTATGTGGTGGCCTCGATCGACCACACCGACAGCACCTACAGTGACCAGGCTGCTTTTGGCAGCACGCTGCTGAACCGCCCCCTGGACCAGCTGTTCGTGCTGCGCGAGATGGCCCGTCTGCACCAGGCGGATCCGTCCGGCACGCTGCAGGGCCTGGTCAATGCCGAGCAGACCGGGCTGATCGGTTATTCGATGGGCGCGTATGGCGTCGTCAACGCGATCGGCGGCGGCTTCACCGCCGCCAGCGTGGCGCTCCCCTGGGGCACGCCCAATGGCGCCCTGGCCGTGCGACAGGCCGGCAACCCGGCCCATGCGGCCTCGATGGACAAGCGGATCAAGGCGGCGGTGGCGTTTGCGCCCTGGGGCTGGAATGCCGGCTTCTGGGACGCAGCCGGCCTGGCGGGCATCCGTACCCCGGTGTTTTTTGTCGCCGGCAGCGTCGATGATGTCTCGGGGTATGCGCCGGGAGTGCGCAACATCTTCGAAGCCAGCGTGAATGCGCCGCGTTTCCTGCTGACCTTCGACAACGCCAACCACAATGCGGCGGCTCCCATGCCGGCGCCGCGCGAAACCTGGCTGCCGGTGCCCGGGCTGCGGTTCATTCCAGCGGAGCATTACATCGACGCGGTCTGGGACAACGTGCGCATGAACAACATCGCCCAGCATTTCGCAACCGCGTTTCTCGACCGCCATCTCAAGAACGATGTCGCGATGGATGCCTACCTGAACCTGCTGGAGAACCCGCGCGAGGGCAAGTGGTCGGCCGAGACCAATGGCAGCTTCAAGGCCGACCACACCTACTGGAAAGGTTTTCCGAACCGCACGGCAGTCGGCCTGCGGCTGGAGCAGCGCAAGCCGCAATAGCGGCTTGCGCACACCATGCCGATGACGGGTAACCTGCGCAGCATCCTGGCGATGCTGGCGGCCATGGGGTGCTTCTCCCTGATGGATGCGGTGCTCAAGACACTCGCGGGCTCCTATCCCGTGCTGCAGGTGGCCGCCCTGCGCGGCCTGGCGTCGCTGCCGCTGGTGTGCGCCTATGTCCTGTGGCGCCGGGAGGTGCACCAGTTGCTGCGTGTGCGCTGGCCACTGCATCTGCTGCGTGGCGTGCTGGGCATCGCGACGCTGGCGCTGTTCTCGTTTGCGCTGCGCGAACTGGGCCTGGCCGAGGCCTACACGATCTTCTTCATTGCGCCGCTGATCATCACGGTGTTGTCGATTCCGGTGCTGCAGGAGCAGGTAACGCTGCGGCACTGGGCCGCCATCGCCGTGGGTCTGGCTGGTGTGGTGGTCGCGCTGCGGCCGGACCAGGACGCCTTCTTTTCGCTGGGGGCGATCGCGGTTCTGGTGTCTGCCGCGTTCTATGCCATCTCGGCGATCGCCGGGCGTGTGCTGAGCCGTACCGATGCCGCCGTGACCCTCGTGTTCTGGACCACCACCATGTGGGCGGTGGGTGCCGGCCTGCTGGCCTGGCCCTTCTGGGTGCCGCTGGACCCGGCCCATGGCTGGCTGATGCTGGCGCTGGCGGTGACCGGCTTCCTGGGCCAGCTGGCCATCACGGAAGCCTTCCGGCATGGCAATGCGTCGGCGGTGGCGCCGTTCGAGTATTCGGCGCTGGCCTGGGCGATCCTGCTGGACTTCTCGATCTGGCAGATCGTGCCCGACCGCTACACGCTGCTGGGAGGGGCGATCATCATCGGCAGCGGCATCTACCTGATCCGCAAGGAGAAGGTGCGGGATGTGACCGTCGCACCCTGAGGCCCGTCGGCGCTGACCAGCACCGCGCCGACATGCCGCACCCGGTTCGGGCCGTGGCGCGCGGCGTCGATGGCGGCGTCCAGGAGCTGGTCCGGGTCATGCAAGGGGGTCACGCTGCATCGCAAAGTGGTCGAAGGATCGGTAGTTGTCCGGCATGGGGCGGCCCTGCGCGTCGACCAGGCGCACACCAGGTGCGGCCTCGATACAGCCGACAAGGGTCACGGTGGTGCCGCTGATGCCAGCGGCCGCGGCAACCGCCGAACGCGCCGAAGCCGGGGCGGTGAACGCAAGTTCGTAGTCGTCGCCGCCGGCCATGACACAGGCCAGGCGTGTGTCCGGCGCGAGCGGTACATCGTCCGCATGGCGGCCGTGGGCGAGCAGGGTCAGCAGCCGGTCGGTGTCGAGCCGTACGCCGACACCGGAGGCACGCAGGACATGGCCCAG
>JBIKTP010000647.1:0-2608 GCA_044348035.1 Burkholderiaceae bacterium | reverse complement strand
AGGCCGGCGCGGAGGGGACCGTCTATGCGGTGGGGGCGAGCCAACCTGACGGCGAGCACTGCGTCCGCTGGACGGTGCGGTCCCGTGCCGCTGGCGCGTCGGTGGATACGGTTTACAGCTACCTGTGCTGGGACGACATTGCGCTTGACAATGTGCCGCGCGGGCTGCTGGCCTGGTTGCGTGCGGTGTTCCAGTTCTGGAGCAGGCATCTGCTGCAGGGCGGACACGCAGCGTCCTGGCGGCTGGCACGGCGCTGGGCATGGGCTCTGCTGTCCATCCCGATTTTTCTGATCGGCGTGCTGGCCGCAGTGGCGGTGGTGGCCGGCCTGGCCTATGGCGCGGCGTCGTACAGCCCGGCGTCGGCGGGCTGGCGGTGGGCAGCGGCGGCGCTGTCTGGCGGAGTTGTCGCCTGGTGGGGCTGGCGCCTTGCCCTGCGCTGGAACCAGGTCTGGCTGACCCACGCGCTGAACGGGTCCTACGCCTGGGCGGCCGGGCAACTGCCGGCGCTCGACCAGCGCCTGCCCGGCTTTGCGCGGCGCATCTACGAGGCGCTGCAGGCTGCCGATGATGATGCGGTGGACGAAATCCTGGTCGTGGGCCATTGCATGGGCGCCATGCTCGGTGCCGTGGTGATCGGGCAGGTGGCGCAGCTGTGTGCCGACAATGGCCGGAGCCTGGGCCGGCTGCGCTTCCTGACGCTGGCCAGTCCGATGGCCAACTATGCCCTGCTGCGTGACGACGTGCAGGTGGCTCCCGCGCTGCGGCGGCTGGCCGGGCTGGATATCGCCTGGCTGGACTACACGGCGCCGCAGGACCCCTTGTGCTGCTTCCTGGTCGATGCCATCGGCGCGGTGGGTGTGCCGTGTGCCCGGCGGTGGGTGCGCTTTCGGATGCGTTCCGCGCGGTTCGACAAGATGGTGGACCCTGCCATGATGCAGCAGGTGCGACGGGATCCGCTCAGGCTGCATTTCCTGTACCTGCTGGCGACCCACCGCCCGGTGGAGAACGACTTCTTCGCGCTGACCGCCGGGCCGCGGTCGATCGATGACCGGGTCGCAGAGCCCACGCCTGGCGCCGCGTGATGTGGCTCGCAGGCCCCCAGAGCCGCCGGTATCGGATACCGATGTTGCAACGACCATGCGGCGTGGTCTGTCTGCCTGCCAACACCGCAGCGTGCGCAAGCCCTAGAGGGGCGGTCGCAGGGGTACGGCCGAGTCGAGGGACCAACCGGCACATGCACACAGGTGTGCGTACCAGGCTTGCCAGACCGCGCGCGCCACATCGAACTGCATGGGGTCCGGTTCCGCGGATGCTGCGCGGCTGCGCGGTGTGACCAGGGCGATGCCATCCGTTGCCGGCCGGGGCGCGCGGGCAAGTTCGTGGGTTGCAGCCAGGTGCAACTGGTCCAGCGCCTGGGCGCAATCCATCACACGCGCCCTCGTCTGTACCCAGGCCACGCGGCGTGGGTCCGTGTCGTTCAAGGGGATGTCGTCGAACGAGGACAGCAGACGGGCGATCACGGCATCGAAGAGCAGGTCCCAATCCTGCATGGCAATGTCCGCACCCGGATCCAGCCGCTGAGGGGGGATGTCAGAACGCATCCCTGCAGGAAAGGGCGTGGAACACATGCAGTCTTCTCCGGTGAGTGGCCCCACGACGTCGGGTTGCCGCAGTGCATGCTAGCCCCGTAGCGGGGATCGATCTGTACGGCATCGCACATAGCGGCGTGCGAACCCCGGTCTGCCTGCATGTTCCCTGAGTTGGTGCATGCAGACCTTGAGGGCCGAAACCCGCGCCGTTTGGGGGCGCAGCCCCGGGGCTGGCCCGGCCATGCATGCCCGAGCGCACTCGCCAGATGGCCGGATCGTTCGGGTTCATGTTTGGCGCGAATCGTGCTTAACAGCTTGTGCGACAAGTGCCAAACCAAAGGCTTACACTCCACACGGGCATTTGCCGGTGGAGCACCCGGCCCTGGAGCGCAGACGTAGGCGTATCAGCAAACCAGCCATTGCTTACCATGCACTGGCCCATCAAAAGGTAGTCACACATGAAAAAGTCCCTAATCGCCCTGGCCGTTCTCGGTGCCACTTTGGGTGCCGCGCATGCGCAGTCCACGGTCACCCTCTATGGGCGCATCGACATGTCGGTCATGCACAACAATGTCTTTGGCGGGGCCAGCCAGGCCTCGGTGGATTCCGGCACCGTTTCCGGCAGTCGCTGGGGCTTGAGCGGTTCCGAGGACCTGGGCGGTGGCCTGAAGGCGAACTTCAACCTCGAGCAGGGCTTTACGGCCGACAACGGTCTTGCTGCTGTCGCTGGCCAGGCATTCAGCCGCCAGTCCTGGGTCGGCTTTTCCGGCGCTTTCGGCGAGTTCCGCATGGGCAAGCCATGGACAGCCTACGACGACGTGAGCGGCGCGCACAACGCGATGTTCGACTCCGGCTTCTCGGTCGAGAACAATTTCTTTGCAAGCACCGGTTACAGCGCAAATCCAGCGAACACCCTGCGTTACTCCACCCCCACTTTCGGTGGCTTTTCGGCGTCCGTCAGCTACTCGCTGGATGAAGTCGCCAACGCCAAGGGGAACATCAGGTCGATCAGTGGCCTT
>JBIKTP010000648.1:0-2608 GCA_044348035.1 Burkholderiaceae bacterium | reverse complement strand
GAAGGCGGTCCGTTGGGCTGACTTGTTGTATGAAGCCGTGGCAGCCAACGCCAACCAGGCTGGCGACCACAATCGCGACTTGCGCAAGGCATGCTGGCGCGTGAACGGCGCCATTGCCTGGTGACCAACGTAGCGCACCAGGGGCCCGGCCGCTGGCTCGCCGACCTTGCAACTTTGCTTCAAGCCTGGCCGCCTGCCCATGGCACGACCGCGAACGACGGTAACCCGGAAAAGTGACCACCCCACCGCGCCTGAGCACCGACAACAAACGACAGTTCTGCAATCGTCAACCATGTTGGCAAGGCAATGGAATACAACGTAATGTATGGAGCGAAAGCCGCTCCCTAAAAAGGGGGATGCTCGATAAGCTGGCCATCAAATCCTCCTGAAACTGGCTTGCAGCCTGGGTTTCCGGTCCCTATACTGGACAAACATCCAGGTATAAATTTTCCATGAAACCCGGCACGCCCCCACTGCAGTCCAGCCGCTTGCTGGGCCAGGTGCGCGAGCGCATTCGTTACATGCACTATAGCCTCGCCACCGAAAAGGTGTACTTGTACTGGGTGCGCTTTTTCGTCCGCTGGTCCGGCAGGGCGGGTGCCATGCGGCATCCGCGCGAGATCGACGCCAAAGGGGTCGAGGCTTTTCTGACCATGCTGGCCACCGAACGCCATGTGTCCACCTCCACCCACAACCAGGCGCTGAGCGCCATTCTGTTCCTGTACCGCGAGGTGCTCGACATCGATCTGCCCTGGCTCAACGACATCCATCGTCCGTCGCGTCGGCCGCGCATCCCCAGTGTGCTCACCAAAGACGAGGTCGCCGGCATCCTGGCCCACATGGAGGGCGTCACCGCCTTGCTGGTGCGGTTGCTGTATGGCACCGGCATGCGCCTGATGGAGGGCATGCGCCTGCGCATCAAGGACGTGGATTTTGTGCGCCTGGTGATCATCGTGCGCGACGCCAAGGGCGGCAAAGACCGCGTCGTGATGTTGCCGCGTTCCCTGGTGCCCCCGCTGCGCCAGCAGATGCTGGCCGCGCGCGCCCAGTGGGAGGCCGATCGCCAGGCGCAGCGCGGCAGTGTCGAGGTGCCCCACGCCCTGGACGTCAAGTACCCCCGCATTGGCGCCACCTGGGCCTGGTTCTGGCTGTTTCCATCGCCCACCCTGTCGGTCGACCCGCGCAGTGGCGTCCAGCGGCGCCACCACCTCTACGAAGACAGGGTGCAACGTGCGCTGAAAAAGGCCGTCGTCATGACCGGCATCCACAAACCGGTGTCGGTGCACACACTGCGCCATTCCTTCGCCACCCACCTGCTGCAGGCCGGCACCGACATCCGCACCGTGCAAGAGTTGCTTGGCCACTCCGACGTCAGCACCACCATGATCTATACCCATGTGCTCAAGGTGGCGGCTGGGGGCACATCCAGCCCGCTGGATACGCTCGCCGCAACGGCTTGACGCTTGATGGACGCTGAAACCATAATGGTTGCATATTGGTTATCAGGTACACCCATGCCGACGACGCTCACTTTGAAAAACATCCCTGACGAGGTCTACGCCCGACTGAAACTCTCCGCCGAAGTTCATCGGCGCAGCCTCAATGGTGAAGCGATTGTGTGCCTCGAGCAGGTCCTGCTGCCCTCCAGGCTCTCCGCCAGCGATCGCCTGGCACGCGCCCGCGCCCTGCGCCAGACAGTACCTGCCAGCCAGTTTTCGAACGCAGATCTGGACCAATTCAAGCGCGAGGGCCGCGCGTGATCGTCGTGGACTCCAACATCCTGGCCTATCTGTACTTGCCGGGCCCGTGGGTGGCGGCTGCCGAGTCACTTTTCGAGCAGGATCCCGCCTGGGCCGCACCACCGTTATGGCGCAGCGAGTTCCGCAGCATTCTTGCGGGCGGTCTGCGCCGGGGTGACTTCAGTTTCGAGCAGGCCTGCGCGCTGCAACGCGAGGCCGAGGCCCTGATGGCAGAAACCACCTTCGACGTGGATTCGCTCAGCGTGTTCGAGCATGTGGCCCACAGCGACTGTTCCGCCTACGACTGCGAATTCGTGGCGTTGGCCCATCAGCTGGGAACACGCCTGTTCACGATGGACAAGAAGATCCTGCGCGCCTTCCCGGATCGCGCAATCCCGCTCACCATCGTTCGCTGAACCATGCGCCGCATCGCCCACCTCGACATGGACGCGTTCTACGCCTCCGTCGAGCTGCTGCGTTACCCGCAGCTCAAGGGCCTGCCGGTGGTGATCGGAGGCGGGCGACGCGCGGTGGACGACGCCCTCACCCGGCTCGAGGCCTCGCCCGAGGCCCAGGCCAGCGGCAACCCGCGCGCCTTCATCCCGGTGGAAGCGTTTGCGCGCCTGAAGGACTACGTCGGCCGAGGCGTCATCACCACCGCCACCTACCCGGCGCGGCAGTTCGGCGTCGGCTCGGCCATGGGCCTGATGAAGGCGGCCAAGCTGTGCCCGCAGGCCATCCAGCTGCCGGTGGATTTCGACGAATACCGCCGCTACTCGCGCAAGTTCAAGGAATGCATCCTGGCCATCGCGCCGGTCATGGAGAACCGCGGCGTCGACGAGGTCTATATCGACTTCACCGACGTGCCC
>JBIKTP010000646.1:0-2611 GCA_044348035.1 Burkholderiaceae bacterium | reverse complement strand
GTCCCTGCGATGCCCGCAGCAGCCGCATCTTGAGCCGCATGGGGCTCCAGCGGCCAAACCGCAAGGCCTCCCGGGGCTCGAAGGGCAACAGATTTTGCGACATCGTCACCGTGGGCAGCCCGGCCCGCGCCGGCAGGGTACCGCCAGGTGAGAACAACACATCACACCCGGCATCGGCCAGCGCGCGTGGCAGCAGGAACTGCTGGCCCAGCAGGCGCCGCGGCAGCCCGGCTTCGGTCCAGGCCGGGCTGCGGGTGGACAGCCAGGCATGCCGGGGCAGGCTGGCCACCGTGGCCTGGCAGGCCCAGACCGTCACCCGCCCGATGCCCGCCGCCTGCGGCTCGGCCGCCGCCAGCAGTTGCGACAGGTGGGTGACGCCGCCGCCCTGGCGGATGTTGCTGGCGTCGATCCCCAGGTGCAGCGACTGCGGAGCATGCGGCATGTCAGTGGCGCCCGGCCGCCCGAAGGCACTGACGCACCCCCTCGGGGGGCAGCGAACCAAGTGAGCGCGAGGGCAGCTTCATCCTGGGCCGCTTACGGCTGGCCGTCGTTCATGACGGGCACACCATCGCGCACCGGATACACCGTGCCGCAGGCGGTGCAGCGCAGGCTCTGCGCGTCCCGCATCAATTCCGTCGCGTGGCACGCGGTACAGCGCATCAGCGGCAGCAGGTCGATGCCGGCATTGCGGCTGCGCTGCGACAGCAGGCCGCGCAGCCCGTCGCGCGCCCATTGGCGCAGGCGCGTGCCGGCGCCGGCAGGCACCGGCGCGCGGTCGGCCGGCGGCGGGGTCCAGGCCGCGTCGGCCTCGGGATTGAGCAGTTCGTAGTCGATGCGCGTGCGCCAGTAGTAACGCACATGGAACGCGAAGGGATGGCGCGGCACCAGATGGCGGGTCAGCAGGGGCTTGACCCGGTCCTCGTACAGCTCCACCACCTCGGGCTGCGGGAGCCAGGACACCTTCTTGCGAATGCGCAGGACGCCGTCGCGGCAGGTGATCTCGAGCCGGTGGTCGCGGTAGGGGTTGACGCGCTCCAGAAAGGCATCCGGAACTTCGATATAGCCGGCCCGGGCCACCCGCTGCAGTTCGGCGATGAAACGCACCGGGTCGGTGGAGTGTTCCAGCACATGGGCCGCGATCACGAAATCGAAGGCCTGGTCGCGGAACGGCAGGTTCTCGACAAATCCCAGCACGGTGGGCCGGTCGGTGGCCAGCGGCACCCAGTGGCGCTCGCGGGTGGCCTCGTAGGCGTCGAGCAGCACGTTGGCGCGCGGATACGGGTTGCCACCCGACCCCACCTCAAGCACCAGCGCCTGCGGGTCGACCGGGGTATGGAAGCGGCGCAATGCCCAGGCCAGCGGCTCCCGGCCCAGGCGCCGGCACCAGGCCATCAGCGGAGATTCGGATGCGAATGGCATGGCGGTCCGTTCAGCGCCGGGCCTCGACGAACAGGGTTTCCTCCGGCCGGTTGTCCAGCAGGTGCAGGTCTGGCACCTCGCCTTCCCGGTAGCGGCATTGCCGGATGTCGCGGTAGCCCGCATCCTGCAACACGGCGCTGAGCAGTTCGAAGTCGTACATGTACTTGTGACGGGCCAGGAAGCTGGAGAGGTCGTCGACGAAGAAGTAGTCGTCGAGCATGCGCTTCTTCTCGCCCTTGCCGTACAGGGCGACGGCAAAGGCCAGATCCGGCACGGCGATGCGGACCAGGCCCCCGTCCTTCAGCGCGCCGTGCATGTCACGCAGCAGCCGTGCGGCATCGGCCCGGAACAGGTGCTCGAAGAAATGCGACGAGAAGAAGCAATCCACCGACCGCGCGGGGAATGGCAGGCTGCGCGCCAGGTCGTGGAACACGAAATGGTGCTCGCGCAGCAGGCGGCAATACTCTTCGCGCGGGTAGTAGCGGCTCGCCCCGGAAAGCCGGTACAGCACATGCAGCAGCGGCTCCGGCGCCCCGCCGAACAGCGCATTGAGGCTGGCGTCGACATTGATCCAGCCGGGTGCGACCGCCAGGCCACAGCCCAGGTTGACGCAGACCTTGCCCTGCGCGGTGGTCGGCCATGCAGCCAGCTTGCGCCCCCGGCGGGCGAAGCCCAGAAAACCGACCGCGCGGTCGATGACAAATCGCGTGAAATTCATGGGGGCCTATCGGAGGTTCCCGGTGTGCGGCCGGACCGGATCGCGTCGGCCCAGCGCAGCACCTGTTGCATGCGTGAATCTACATCATGGCCGTCCGCCTGCACCCGGCGCCGGCCGGCAGCGGCCACCGCGTCGCGCTGCTGCGGTGCGCCGAGGTAGTGGCGGATGCGCTCGATCATCGCATCCCGGGAGCGGAAGTAATCGGCCTCCACCCCTTCCTGGTAGAGGCTTGCGAGATCTTCGGAGTACTCGGACAGCAGCAGGCTGCCGCTGGCCGGGATCTCGAAGCAGCGCCGGGTGTAGGTGTCGCGGTTGAGCTTGGAGAAGAAGCACAGCGCGATCCTGGCGCCGCACAGCGCCCGGTTGTATTCCTCGCCCCAGACCAGACGCACCGGCACCAGGTGGCGCAACACGGCGGACTGCTGCAGGACCGGGTCCCAGTCGTAACCCGGCCCGAAGAGGCGCAGGCGAAAG
>JBIKTP010000645.1:0-2619 GCA_044348035.1 Burkholderiaceae bacterium | reverse complement strand
ACCAGCGCGCGGTAGCGCTCCGGGTCGGCGGCGTCGGCGCCGCCTCGCCAGACATGGCGGAACAGGGTCTCGGTGACATACCGGTTCGGGCACCCGGAGGCACTGCAGGCCACCGCCAGCCGCAACAGGGCCAGCGGGTTGAAGGGATGCTGCGCCGGCATCTGCAGCTCGACCCCGTGCCGGTGTGCCAGCCAGCCGACCTGCCGGTAGGTCCAGGCGCGCTTGGGGGTGATCTCGGCCGGGCCGAGCTGCCCGTGGTGGCCCAGCACGGCGCCGAACAACACCGGCTGGTACTGCACGCTGTAGCTGAGGTCCATCAGTGCTTCGGGCAGCTTCTCGAAGGCTAGGCAGGCATAGGGCGAGATGAGGTCGAAGTAGAAGGTGATGTGTTTCATGGTCCCGGACCTTGTGGCCGTCAGGGTTCCGACGCAGGCACCAGCCCCGCACGGCGCACGATCTGCTGCCACACCACGCGACGCTCGCGGTCACCCTGGCGCCCCCACGCGACGATTTCATCGATGGTGCGGAAGCACCCCAGGCAAAGGCCGGTGCGCTCATCCATGCGGCAGACCGAGATGCAGGGCGAAGGCACGGGTGCGGCGCTGGATGCAGCCATCCCGGCCAGCTGCTCCAGTACGTCCCGGGGCTTCATGCCACCACCTGCAATTCGACGACATCGACCACCGGCGCGCCGGTCAGCTGCTCCAGCCCTGCCGGCGTGAGACGGAACACCGCATGCGGATGCCCGGCCGCAGCCCAGATGTCGGCGAACCGGAACAATTCCCGGTCGATCAGCGTGACGCAGGGACTGGCATGGGCGACAGGTGACACACCTCCGATGCTGAAGCCGGTGCGCGCCTTGACAAACTCCGCATCGGCACGGCCAAGCTTCATGCCCTCCGCACAGACCAGTGCCTGCACCTTGCGTTCATCCACGCGGCGGTCACCCGAGGTGACCACCAGCACCGGAGCGTCGTCGCCCTTGCGCCGGAAGATGATGCTCTTGGCGATCTGGCCCAGCGCCACGCCCAGGGCATCGGCCGCCTGCTGTGCGGTGCGCGCGGCGTCATCCAGCAGCACGGGCGGGTGCGGATGGGCGCGCGCCTGCAGCCACTGCGCCACGCGCTGCGTGCCCTCGGGCCAGGCCTGCGGCTCAGCCACGTTTGGCCAGCATGGCATTGGCCACGCGCGAACCGGACTTGCGCTGCAGGAAGTCGCTGATGAACTGCCCGGCGTCGATCAGCCGGTCGAGGTCGATGCCGGTCTCGATGCCCATGCCGTGCAGCATGTACACCACATCCTCGGTGGCGACGTTGCCGGTGGCGCCCTTCGCGTACGGGCACCCGCCCAGGCCGGCGACCGAGGTGTCGAAATGCGAGACGCCCATCTCCAGGCTGGCCAGCGTGTTGGCCAGCGCCTGCCCGTAGGTGTCGTGGAAGTGGCCGGAGATGGCGTCCACCGCATAGTGCTTCAGGGTCGCCTCCATGGCGCGCTGCACGCGCGACGGTGTGCCCACGCCAATGGTGTCGGCCACGCCGACGTGCTGCACGCCGATGTCCTTCATCATCGCGGCCAGCATCTCCACACGCTCGGGAGCGACATCCCCCTCGTAGGGGCAGCCGACCACACACGACATCGCGCCCCGCACGAACACCCCCTTGTCGCGCGCGGCGGCCGCCACGGGCCGGAAACGCTCGATGCTCTGGGCGATGCTGCAGTTGATGTTGCGCTGGCTGAAGGCCTCGCTGGCGGCACCGAACACGACGATCTCGTCCGGCCAGAACGCGCGGTCGAGCGCCACCGCAGCCTCGAAACCCTGCATGTTGGGCGTCAGCACCGAATACCGCACACCAGGCTTGCGCGTGATGCCTGCCATCACCTGCGCGTTGTCGGCCATCTGGGGCACCCACTTGGGGCTGACATAACTGGTGACCTCGATCTCTGTCAGGCCGGCGTCCTGCAGGCGCTGCACGAGGCCGATCTTGATCCCGGCGGGCACGGTCTGCTTTTCATTCTGCAGGCCGTCGCGCGGGCCGACATCCACGATCGTGACGCGTTGGGGAAGTGCCATGAACAAGTTCCTTGGTGAAAATTCAGTATCCGCGGGCCAGGTCAACCACACCCGCAATCGCCTCGCCACGTTCCAGGGCCAGGATCTTGCCGGCCATCTGCTCCAGGCTGTCGCGCTCCAGCGTCTGGGCCGATATGTGGGGCGTGACCTGGATGCGTGGATGCTGCCAGAAAGCATGGTCCGGTGCCAGCGGCTCGGCATCGAAGACGTCCAGGGTGGCGCCGGCCAGGTGACCGGTAGCCAGCAGATCGAGCAGGTCCTGCTCCACCAGCAACGCGCCGCGCGCAACATTGACCAGGTAAGCCCCTGGCTGCAGCTGGGACAAGGTGCTGCGGTTCAGCAGGTGGCGGGTGTCGGGCGTCAGTGGCAGAAGGCACACCAGCATGCGGGTGGCGGCCAGGAAGTCGGCCAGGCCCGCACGACCGGCGAATGTCATCATGCCGTCCACGGCCTGGGGTGTGCGGCTCCAGCCCCGAAGCGGGAATCCAAAGGTCTGCAGGGCCTGCGCCACCCGCTGCCCCAGCACACCCAGCCCCATGATGCCGACG
>JBIKTP010000644.1:0-2622 GCA_044348035.1 Burkholderiaceae bacterium | reverse complement strand
AAGATTGGCGCGATCGTGACGGTACGGGTGGTCGGGCTGGACCTTGCGCGCAAGCGCATCGCGCTGAGCATGCGTCTGGACGCTCCGACGCAGCCCGGCACGCCGACCGGCGCCGGCCGGCACGATCTGGCTGCGGCCGCGGCGGCGCAACGCGCCCGGACGCCGGCCGGGCCGGCGGCGTCGACCGCAATGGCCAGTGCCTTTGCGAAGCTGGGGCGATGATTTGCCGACGGTGCCAGTTGCCGCCGGCCCGATAATCCACAGGGTGGTTGGTTTCCAATAGGAGTCTGCGTCACATGCAACTGAGTGCCGTGCTGGCCTCGCAGTTTGTCCTGCCCAGCATTCCCCGGGTGGTCGCGCTGCTGCTCAGCGAACTGGAGCGGGAGGAGACCGACCTCAAAAGGGTGACCCATCTGATCAGCCAGGATCCGGCGTTGACGGTACGGCTACTGCAGTTGTCGAATTCCGGCTACTTCAGGATGTCCCGGCGCATCCACAGCGTGCCGGAATGTCTGGCGATCGTGGGGCTGAACCACGTCCGCACCATGGCCCATGCGTCCGCCACCAAGGCCTCGCTCAGGGCCGTCGTGGGCATCAACATGCAGCAGTACTGGAGCTACAGCCTTGATGTGGCCAAGGTGTCGCGTTCTCTGGCTGGCGTGGTCCGGCAAAACCAGCAGGCGGCGTTCACTGCGGGCCTGATCCACTACGTGGGCGAACTGGTCATGCGCCTGGTGATGCCCGCGGAGATGGCCCGGCTGGACGGCGACATCCCGGCACTCGATGCGCGCCGGGCCAAGGCCGAGCGCAAGGCCTTCGGCTTCAATTACGCCGAGGTCGCCGCAGGGCTGGCACGCCAGTGGCTGTTTCCCGAGCCGATCGTCGAGGCGCTGGCCTGTCAGGACACCCCCTTCCTGGAGCATGCCTACGAGCCCTTGGCCGGCGTGCTGCATCTGGCCGCCTGGCGCGGACGCTGCAAGGACGCCAGCCTGAACCAGCGCGAAATGGCGGTGTCGTTTCCCGGGGCCGTCGGTGATGTCCTGTTGCTGGACATCGACATGGTCCTGCAGCAGGACCCGATCGACTGGACCAGTCCCCGCAGCCAATGAATCCCGCACCGGCGACAGGTGACTGAAACGGCATGCGCGCCTTGTGCATCCATGCCGGCCCACGGGCCATGGCCGTGCTGGCACGTGAGGGCCTGCAGCCTGGTCACGTGCGTGCCATTCCTGGTGCGGCAGGAGGTCCCAAGGGCCTGATCCTCGGCCCGCTGGACCGGTTCCTGTTTGGCCAGTGGCTGGCGCAAAGCGGGCAGCCCATCGATCTGGTCGGCGCGTCGATCGGCGCATGGCGCATGGCGACTGCGTGCCTGGACGGGCCGGTCGAGGCCTTCCGCAGGCTGGAGCGCGACTACATTGCCCAGCACTATGAACTGGCCCCTGGGCAGAAACGGCCGACCCCGGATGCGGTCAGCGCGCTGTTTGGCGCGAACCTGCGCATGTTCTATGGCGCCCGCATGCAGGAGGTCCTGAAGCACCCGCGCTATCGGCTGCATGTGGTCACGGCGCGCGGACGCCACCTGCTGGCACGCGAGCACGCCCTGCGAACACCGTTGGGCTACCTGGGCGCCTTCATCACCAACGCCGTGCACCGGCGGGCCATGGGGGCATGGCTGGAGCGGGTGGTTTTCTCCAGCGCCGGCGCCGGGCTGCCCTTCGTGGCCAACGACTACCGGACACGCCAGGTAGCGCTGAGCACCGCCAATTTCCACGATGCCTTGCAGGCCAGTTGCTCGATCCCGTTCGTGCTGAAGGCCGTTCAGCACATCGAAGGGGCGCCACGGGGTGCCTACTGGGATGGCGGCATCACCGACTACCACCTGCATCTGAACTATGCGGCCCATTGCGCGCCCGGGCTGGTGCTGTACCCGCATTTCCAGCGCGCCGTGGTGCCGGGCTGGCTTGACAAGGGCCTGCGCTGGCGACACAAGGCGAGCAGTTTCCTGGACACCATGGTGGTGCTGTCGCCCGATCCGCAGTGGGTCCGCAGCCTGCCGAATGCGAAACTGCCGGACCGCCAGGATTTCGTCCGCTACGGGCAGGACCTGGGCGCCCGCATGCGGGTATGGACAGCCGCCGTGGCGGCCAGCGAGCAACTGGCGCAGGAGTTCGCCGCCTGGCTCGAACGGCCCGACATGGCCCTGGTGCATCCCTTGTAGCCATCCGTCTGGCAGTGCCCGTGCGGTGCGCGGGCGGCGACAATCACCGACCATTCCTTGCCGCCCATCCGAACCGCCGCCATGTCCCGATACCTGACCGCCGCCCTGTACAAGTTCGTGGATCTGCCGGACTACGCCCTTATCCAGCCCCGCCTGCTGGCCGAATGCGAGGCGCACCGGATCAAGGGCACGCTGCTGCTGGCGCGCGAGGGCATCAACGGAACCATTGCCGGCATGCCGCCAGACGTTCACGCAGTGTTGCAGTGGCTGCGCTCCGATCCGCGCCTGTCCGACCTCGAGCACAAGGAGGCCTGGGCCAGCGAGCCGCCTTTCCATCGCATGAAGGTGCGCCTGAAGGCGGAGATCGTCACGATGCATGTGCCAGGGCTGGATCCGACGCGCAC
>JBIKTP010000643.1:0-2627 GCA_044348035.1 Burkholderiaceae bacterium | reverse complement strand
TGTCCATCCCGCTGGCGGCGCAAAACCCGCCCACCGCCGCCGGTGGCGTGGTGCAACTCGACCGCAGCTATAGCGGCGTGGGCCTGCGCTACAGTCAGCGTCTGCCGGTGGGCAAGGGCATGGTCCGCTGGAGCATGGGCCTGGACCACGAACGCCTGAGCGAACGGCGCCGGGGCTTCATCAACAACTTTGGTGCAGTGGGTGCGCTCAAGCGAGACGAAGACAACAGCGTCCACAGCACGGGTGTCTACACCCAGGCCGACTGGGCCATCAACGAAGACTGGAGCGCCACTGCCGGCCTGCGCGCCAACCAGGTGAAGTTCAGCGTCAAGGACGACTTCATCCGCGCCGGCAACCCGGACGACAGCGGCAGCGCATCGTTCAGCGCCACCAACCCGGTGCTGGGCAT
Organism: Burkholderiaceae bacterium; assembly: GCA_044348035.1. Classification (GTDB taxonomy): domain Bacteria; phylum Pseudomonadota; class Gammaproteobacteria; order Burkholderiales; family Burkholderiaceae_C; genus CAISIP01. The sequence goes on along the minus strand of JBIKTP010000643.1, from coordinate 2,218 downwards.
CACGCGCCACCTGGGCGCCGGCACCAATCTGTACGCCAACATCGGCCGAGGTTTTGAAACCCCCACCTTCACCGAGATCGCCTACGCACCCGTGGGCAGCGGGCCCAACCTGGGCCTGCGCTCGGCCCGCAGCCACCACGCTGAAATCGGGGTGAAGGCGAAGCTGGCCGAGGGGCAGCGGCTGGACGCGGCGCTATTCACCATTGGCACGCGCGACGAGATCGTGGTCGCCTCCAGTAGCGGCGGCCGCACGCTGTACGCCAATGCGGGCAAGACACGCCGGTCCGGACTGGAAGTGGCGCACAGCGCCGATTGGACGCCCGAATGGCGCACCCACCTGGCCCTGTCCGTGCTGAACGCGAAGTTCACCCAGGCATTTGCCAGCGCCAGCGGTGCCACGGTCGCGGCGGGCAACCGCATTCCCGGCACGGTGGCGCGGTCGCTGTTTGCCGAACTGGCCTGGAAGCCCCGCGCCCTGCCCGGCATGACCGCCGCGCTGGAACTGGTGCACCAGGGCAGCATGGCGGTGGACGACCTCAACACGGACCGCACCGGGGCTGTCACGCTGTTCAACCTGCGTGTGGGCTTCGAGCAGAGGCTGGGCGCCTGGCGCCTGCGTCAACAGCTGCGCGTGGACAACCTGGCTGACAAGGTACATGTGGGTTCGGTGATCGCCAACGACACCAACGGCCGCTTCTTCGAACCGGCGCCCGGGCGGCAGTGGGGCCTGGGTTTGACGGCCAGTTACGCTTTTTGACGCGGGCGCAGCAGCAGGTAGTCGCTTGAATGGCAGGACGCAGCGTTTCAGGTTGCGCGGGTGGACTGCTGGACGTGCAGAAGCCCGTCGTCCATCAGGGTCTGAACCGTTTGGGCTTGGGTTTGGTCCCGCCCCCTTTTCAATGGGTCTCGGTCCGGCTGGGCAGCCAACCATTGTTTGGAACTCACGAACACCCTCGGGGCAACGGTTCGCATCAGCGCCATCTTTCCCGTGGCTCCTATCACTAGGTGCGCGAATGGTGGAGCTTCGGTCAGGACCTGCGCGCGAACGGCCTGCACGGGCCAGATGTCTTCGTCCGCGTCTGAGAGTCGGAATGGGTGCGGGTCGCCGTCCTGGGGAATCCGTCGAAGGAAGTCGACCATGAACCCTTTGGCGTTGATGGCGGTCTCGTTGTGGAGTTCCTTGCGCTGGAATGTCGGGTCTACCTCCTGCAGGATTCTCAGCACCGGCTTGCCCAGTTGCTTCATGTCGGCAACGAATTGAACTCGCTTGCGCGCATCCCATAACAGGTCAACATCCTGGGTGGCCAACGCCTTTTGTGCGATACGCACGCCGGCAGCAGCTTCGTAGGCGTACAAGGCGTGGGTGCCGACGACTGTGAAATGTTCAGCGAGGCCGGCGGCGTCGAGGGCATTCAGGATGTCGATGACTATCGTAGGTACCCGGCCTGCCTTGACGGCGCGGTTGAGCCTTTGCGCCACCACGAGTTGCGCCTGAAGGGATTGCAGTCGCGGCTGAAGAGCACTTTTTCGTTTGTGGAATTCGCTGTAGATCAGCTCTGTCTCTGGTGTGCGTCGGCCGATGCGCTCCTGCTTGCCGTGTGCCTTCGTCTTGACCAGGTATTCGTAGGCACCTTCTGACTTCCAGTACATTCCCGCGGCGTAATCCTGGTACCGGTGCCTTGCCAGTGCGCACTCCTGCCACAGTGACATGGAATCAACGGTTTGCCTGGCAGCCTCATCGGCAAGTGGTATGTAGAGCATTTCACCGTCCCATTCTCAGAATGAAATTTTGCACGGTGAAACGTTATAAATCAATTAGTTAATGAGATTTAGCGGGCACCTGGTGGGCGTCAAATCCGACTTTGGCCTGCCGAGGGCACCTCGACCTCGCTTGACGCCCGGTTCCAAGCGAATGGCGATGCCACTGGGATTGGATGCCTTGTCTGCCCGCCGCTGTCGCTCGGCAACGGGGTGATCGACAAGCTTCCCGCCGCCTGCAAGTACATCAACGAGGCCATGACCAATGAGAGCGACGTGACCGAGATCCTGCACATGCTCAAGCAGGTAGTGTGCGCGAAGGGGACATTACTACTTTGGGGCCACACGCCGATGGCGCCAGTGTCAACCCAAAGTAGAAATGTCCCCTGTTTGGCCAAAGTAGAAATGTCCCCTGGTATTGGGGTTGAAGGATTTCAGTCCGAGGGGGAGAGAGGGTGCG
>JBIKTP010000642.1:0-2630 GCA_044348035.1 Burkholderiaceae bacterium | reverse complement strand
CCGCGAACTCGCACGGCTCGGCGCCAAGGTCGCCATCCTGGACGTCAACACCGCACTCGCCGAGCAGGTGGCCGCCGACATCGGGGGCATCGCCTGCCACTGTGACATCACCAGCACGGACAGCGTCAGCGCCGCCCTGGCCCGTGCGGCCCAGGCCCACGGGCCGGCGCGCATCCTGATGAACATCGCCGGCATCGGCAGCGCCAAGCGCATCGTCGGCAAGGACGGCAGCCCGGCCCCCCTGGAAGACTTCGCGCGCGTGGTGCAGGTCAACCTGATCGGCAGCTACAACATCAGCCGGCTGTTTGCCGCCGAATGCGCCCGCCTGGCGCCGCTGGACGGCGGCGAGCGGGGGGTGATGGTGTTCACGGCCTCCGTGGCCGCATTCGACGGTCAGGTGGGCCAGCAGGCCTACAGCGCCTCCAAGGGCGGTCTGGTCGGCATGACCCTGCCGATGGCGCGGGACCTGGCGCAGCACGGCATTCGTGTGTGCACGGTGGCGCCGGGCCTGTTCGCCACACCCTTGCTGCGTTCGCTGCCCGAACCGGTGCAGGCGTCGCTGGCGGCCTCCATTCCGTTCCCGCCGCGCCTGGGCAAGCCCTCGGAATTCGCCGAACTGGCCTGCCATATCGTGACCAACGGCCACCTGAACGGCGAAGTGATCCGGCTCGACGGCGCATTGCGGATGGCACCGCGCTGAGTGCAAGTGCCGGGTCTGCCATCCATGCGCTATCGGCGCCCACACCGAGGCATAATGACCTCGCCAGCGTCCGGGGGCGGCGCCTGCCGCCTTCCCCCGCGCCATCACAAAACACAGGCAGCAACGAGGAGACGGCCCGATGAGCGCAAAGGAGCCCGCAGCAGTCAGCCAGCTGCTGAGCCTGCTGGAGTCCCGCTATGCGATCCGCGTCCTTTGGGCATTGCGAGACGGCCATCCCCAGACCTTCCGGCTCCTGCAGGACAGTGTCGGCGGCATCACTCCCAACACCTTGAACACCCGCATCAAGGAACTGCGTGGAGCAGGTCTCATGGGCCACGGGGACGACGGCTACATCGTCACCCCGGCTGGCGCAGACCTGCTCCGGCGCCTGTCCGAACTGCCCGCGTTCGCCACCCGCTGGGCGGCAGCGCAGGCCCGCAAAAAAGTCTGACACCATGCCTGCCGTGACCGAACTCCTGACCACCGACCACATCCTGCCCGAAGACCACAGCCGGGCCCTGCTGGTCGGCCGCATCTGGACCGAGGGCCTGGGCCCCACCCTGGTGCGCGTGACCGCAAGCCACCTCTACGACCTGTCGGGCGTGGCCGCCACCTGCTCCGAGCTGCTCGACATGCCGGATCCGGCCGCTGTGGTGCGCGCCCATGGCGCGGTGCCGATTGCCACGACCCCGACCGTGCTGGCCAACTCGGCGCAGGACCTCCGCGACCCGGCCACCCCCTGGTTCATCGCACCCTGCGACCTGCAGGCGGTGAAGGCCGCCGGCGTCACCTTCGTGGCCTCGATGCTGGAGCGCGTGATCGAGGAGCAGGCCCGGGGCGATGCTGCCCGCGCCGAGGCTGTTCGGCGCTCGGTCGTGGGCGTGATCGGGGACAACCTGCGCAGCGTGCAGCCCGGCTCCGCGCAGGCCAAGCAGCTGCGCGACGTGCTGATCCGCCAGGGCGTCTGGTCGCAGTACCTGGAGGTCGGTATCGGCGAGGACGCGGAGATCTTCACCAAGGCCCAGCCGCTCAGTGCCGTGGGGGTGGGCGCCGATGTCGGCCTGCACCCCGGCAGCTCCTGGAACAATCCCGAGCCGGAAGTGGTGCTGGCCGTGAACAGCCGCGGCGAGACCGTCGGCTGCACGCTCGGCAACGATGTCAACCTGCGCGACTTCGAGGGCCGCAGTGCGCTCCTGCTGGGCAAGGCCAAGGACAACAACGCGTCGGCGGCCATCGGGCCCTTCATCCGCGTTTTCGACGCGCATTTCGGAATCGGCGATGTGCGCGCCTGCGAGCTGTCCATGCAGGTCGACAGCGCCGACGGCAGCTTCCACATGCAGGGCAGCAGCAACCTGGCGATGATCAGCCGCGACCCGCTGGACCTGGTCAACCACGCGATCGGCGACCCGGGACGACGCACCCACCAGTACCCGGACGGCTTCATGCTGTACCTGGGCACCATGTTCGCCCCCACGCAGGATCGCTTCGGCCCGGGACAGGGATTCACCCATGCGGTCGGAGACCGCGTTTGCATCTCCACGCCGCGCCTGGGCCGGCTGGTGAACCGGGTCGGCCTGTCCGACACCGTGGCACCCTGGACCTACGGCCTGCGCGACCTGATGCGCGACCTGGCGCGGCGCGGCCTGCTGGCATAATTTCCTGCTTACCTTCCAGCGGACACCCCATGAACACCACCCCCAGCGGACTGCAATACCTCGACACCACCGTGGGCGATGGCGCCGAAGCAACGGCCGGCCAGCGCGTCACGGTGCACTACACCGGCTGGCTCTACAACGACGGGGTTCAGGGCGCCAAGTTCGATTCCAGCAAGGACCGCCGCGACCCGTTCGTGTTCTCGCTCGGTGCCGGCATGGTGATCCGCGGCTGGGACGAAGGTGTGGCCGGCATGAAGGTCGGCGGCGCCCGTACG
>JBIKTP010000641.1:0-2634 GCA_044348035.1 Burkholderiaceae bacterium | reverse complement strand
CCAGCCCGATGGAGACCAGCAGGGCGAGGACGATCAGGGCGACCAGCCAGCCGGCCAGCGCATTGGTGCGGAAAGGGGGAAGTGGCATGGGGCGGCTCCGGGGGTGGGGAATGGCCGATTCTTGCGGTGGGCACCGCGTCTGGCAAGCGGCGCAGCTGGCCGCAATCCCGGGCCAGGCGGGGCGGGAATCGGGGCTGCTGCTGCACACGCGCACCGCGCCACATATAAAGTGCTGACATGACCGGCACCCGCGCACTCGTCTGGTTCAAACGCGACCTGCGCCTCCAGGACCATGCCGCCCTGGCGGCGGCACAGGGATGTGACGACGCGGCGGGCATCTTCATCATCGAGCCGCAGTGGCTGCAAAGCCCGGAGTGCGACGCCATGCATGTGGCATTCGCGCTCGATTGCCTGGCCGAACTGCGCGAGAGCCTGGCACGGCGCGGCATGCCGCTGCTGGTGCGCGTGGGACCGGCGGTCGAGGTGCTGGCACAACTGCATGCCGAGCTGTCCTGGACGCACCTGTTCAGCCATGAGGAAACCGGCCCCGGCTGGAGCTACGTCCGCGACCGCGCCGTGGCCGCCTGGTGCGGCAGCCGGGCGTTGCGCTGGCAGGAGTTTGCCCAGACGGGTGTGGTGCGGCGTCTGCGCAGCCGCAGCGGCTGGGCCACCCGCTGGCAGGCGCGCATGGACGCACCCCAGCTGCCGGTAGTGGGCCGCCTGCAGCCCGCCGCCAGCCTGGACCAGCCGGCGATGCCCACGCTGGCGCAGCTGGGGCTGGCGCCCCATGGCCGCATGCTGCAGCCGGCCGGGGAGCGCGCCGCGCTGGCGACGCTGCGCAGCTTCCTGCAGACCCGTGGCCACGACTACCGGCGTGCGCTTTCCAGCCCGCTGAGCGCCACCGACGCCTGTAGCCGGCTCAGCCCGCATCTGGCCTTCGGCACGGTATCGATGCGCCGGGTGCACCAGAGCACCGAGGCGGCAATCGCCGGCACCGCCGACCGCGCCATGGCCCATGCCCTGCGCGGATTCGCCGGGCGGCTGCGCTGGCACTGCCACTTCATGCAGAAGCTGGAAGACGAGCCGGACATCGAGTTCCGCAATTTCGCGCGGGTCTGCGACGGCCTGCGCGAGGACTACTTTGACGAGGCGCTGTTCGCCGCCTGGTGCGCAGGTCGCACCGGTTACCCGATGGTGGACGCCTGCATGCGCTCGCTGCGGGCCACCGGCTGGCTGAACTTTCGCATGCGTGCGATGCTGGTGAGTTTTGCGAGCTACCACCTGTGGCTGCACTGGCGCCGGCCGGGGCTGTTCCTGGCGCGGCAGTTCCTGGATTTCGAGCCGGGCATCCACTGGAGCCAGATGCAGATGCAAAGCGGCACCACCGGCATCAACACGCTGCGCATCTACTCGCCGACCAAGCAGGCGCAGGACCACGACCCCGAAGGACACTTCATCCGCCGCTGGGTGCCGGAACTGGCGCGCGTGCCCCTGCCCTGGCTGGCACGGCCCTGGCTGATGGACGCCGCTGCGCAAGCGGCTGCGGGCTGCCGTATGGGCAAGGACTACCCGCACCCGGTGGTCGATGAAAAGGCCGCGCTGCAGGCAGCCCGCGAGCGGCTCTACGGCCTGCGCGCCACCCCGCAGGCGCGGGCCGAGGCAGACGCGGTGCAGGCGCGGCACGGTTCGCGCAAGAGCGGGCTGCCGCCTGCACGCCGACCAGGTGCGCAGACTGCCGGTCGGGCCGCCATGCCACCGCGCGTGATGCCGTCACCGCAGGGGGATCTGTTTGCCTGACAAGCCCCGGTGCCCACCTGTGGCGCCACGGGAAGCGTGGCACCTGTCATCAACTGCAGAGGCATGCCCGAACACCGGCGCATCAACCGCCTTGCTGGCGCTGCGCCTGCGTTTGGCGCGCCAGAGCCACCGCAGCCCGCAGGGGCTCGTTGAGCGCCAGCCGCTCCGAAAGTTGCCGGAGCAACTCGCGCAAGCCATTGGCAAGGGCCGTATGGGTGTGTAACGTTGGTGTGCCGGGCATCCAGGGGCCTCAGGACAGCCGACGCGTCAGCATGTCACGCAACCGCGGCAGGCTCACGACCCACCCGCTGCGGACGACTGCACCGGCAGACAGCCGCTCTTGCGGGTGCACATGGAAATACTGCTCGCTGGACTGCAGCAACCGGTCGGATTCGCGGGGAAAGGACGACTTCACGGCTGTCGCTGCCAGTCGAAACACATTGGCCTCGCACTGGTCCACGGGGCCAGGGGCGCAGCCTTTTCCGACCACTGTACAGCGATCGAGCAAGACAGATTCGAGTTCTCGGGCACCCAAGAAGACCACTCCCGTTGCGACAGGTTGACGCTAAGGCGATTGGAGGTACTTTAACGAGTTCGCAGGGCGGCTCCAATCCCCCGGCCCGCGGGGGCGGTGATCGCATGCGGCGGACAGCTCACCGAGGCCGGCCCGGATAGAGTACTGTCATGCCACAACCATTCAAAGGCAACAAGCAGTCCCTGCCCAGCAAACCCTGCGTGCAATGCGGGCGGCCGATGCAGTGGCGCAAGGCCTGGGCGAAGAACTGGGCCGAGGTGCGGTACTGCTCGGACGCCTGCCGCGCCCTGAAGAAGCGGCCA
>JBIKTP010000640.1:0-2635 GCA_044348035.1 Burkholderiaceae bacterium | reverse complement strand
CCGCACGATGGCACCTGCCGTTACCCGTTTGCCGGGTGTGGGTGAGTGGGCGCTGATGCGGCAACTCGAGCACCGGCTCAACGAAGTTGCGGAGCAGGCCCGCCCCCAGCTGCTGCATGCCCATTCGCCGGTCCTGAATGCGTTACCGGCATTGCGTGTGGGGCGTCGCCTGGGCATTCCCGTGGTCTACGAAGTGCGGGCATTCTGGGAAGACGCGGCCGTGGACCATGGCAGCACGACCGAGGGCAGTATTCGCTACCGGCTGACCCGCGCGATGGAGACATGGGCCTTGCGCCGGGTGGATCATGTGTTCACGATCTGTGAAGGGCTGCGCGAGGACATCGTTGCTCGGGGCATCCCTGCCGAGAAAGTGACCGTCATACCCAATGCAGTCGATATCGCGTCGTTCGAGCCCGGTGGCACACCCGATGCCGGCCTCAAGGCGCAACTGGGCCTCCAAAATGCCAGTGTCGTCGGCTTTATCGGGTCCTTCTACGCTTACGAGGGGCTGGACCTGCTGCTGGATGCGTTTCCTGCCATGCTGGCGCGCCGCCCGGATGTGCGCATCCTGCTGGTGGGCGGTGGCCCCCAGGACGCTGCACTCAAGGCGCAGGCGGCCCGGTTGGGAATTGCAGACAAGGTCGTCTTCACGGGCCGCGTCCCGCACGAACAGGTCCAGCGCTATTACGACCTGGTGGATGTGCTGGCCTATCCGCGCCATTCCATGCGGCTGACCGAACTGGTCACACCACTCAAGCCACTGGAGGCCATGGCGCAGGGGCGGCTGCTGGTGGCATCCGATGTCGGGGGGCACAAGGAGCTGATCCGGCATCAGGAGACCGGCCTGTTGTTTCAGGCCGGTAATGCGGAGGCACTCTCTGGCGCCGTCGTCGACCTCCTTGCGCGGGTGGACCAATGGCCTGCATTGCGCAGCGCGGGGCGACGATTCGTCGAGCAGGAGCGAAACTGGGCCGCCAGCGTGGCCCGCTACCAGGCTCCCTACGAAAAGCTGGTGCGGCGCGCCCGGACGCCATGAGTGCTTTGGCGAGGGGTCCCCACATCGTGGTGCTCAGCAGTCTGTTTCCGAACGCGAACCAGCCGCTGGCCGGCTTGTTCGTTCGAGAGCGCATGTTTCGGGTCGGGCAGCAATTGCCCTTGACGGTGGTGGCCCCGGTGCCCTGGTTTCCATTCCAATCCGTGCTGCGTCGAATCCGGCCCGGATTTCGCCCGGATGCGCCCGGCACGGAGGTGCAACAAGGCATCACTGTCTACCACCCGCGTTTCTTCTGTCCGCCGGGGGCCGTCAAGTTCCTGGATGGATTCTGGATGGCATTGTCCTGCCTTCCCGTGATGCGTCGCCTGCAGCGTGCGGGTCGGCTGGACATCATCGATGCCCACTTCGCCTACCCGGATGGATTCGCCGCAGGCCTGCTGGGTCGTTGGTTGAGGGTGCCGGTTGCCGTGACCTTGCGCGGAACAGAGGCCCGGCACGCGCGTGACCCAGTTCTGCGCCATGTGCTGGCCCGGGCCCTGCGGATGGCAACACGCGTTTTTGCGGTTTCCGACTCGCTGCGTCAGGTGGCGTTGTCCTGTGGTGTTTCGCCTGCCAAGGCGTTGGTGGTGGGAAACGGGGTGGACATCGCGCGCTTCGCTCCATCATCGCAAGAGCATGCGCGCCAGGCGCTGGATCTGCCGGTGGCAGCGCAGGTGCTGGTCACCGTAGGCGGCCTCGTCGAACGCAAAGGGTTTCACCGTGTGATCGCTGCCTTGCCGGCCTTGCGTGCGCGTCATCCCGACCTGGTGTACCTGGTGATTGGCGGTCCGAGCCCGGAGGGCGACTGGACCCAAAAGCTCAAGGCGCAGGTGTCGGAACTCGGGCTCGGTGATGTTGTCCGGTTTCTGGGCGCCATGTCTGCAGACAAGCTGAGTCAGCCCTTGTCCGCGGCGGATGTGTTCGTGCTCTCGACACGCAACGAAGGCTGGGCCAATGTGCTCCTGGAGGCAATGGCTTGCGGCCTGCCGGTGGTGGCGACCGATGTCGGCGGCAACTCCGAGGTGGTTTCGTCGCCGGCGCTCGGTGCGATCGTGCCTTTCGACGACCACCAGGCCCTGGTAGAGGCCCTTGCACGGGCGCTGGACCACCCCTGGGACCGCAGGGCAATCCGAGCGCATGCCGAAGCGAATACCTGGGATCGCCGGGTGGATGTGCTGGTGGCCGAATTCCGCCAACTCGCCGCGAGGGGCCTGACGTGACGGGTCTGTACACGCGCCTGGTATCGCACCTGTTGTTCCCCTTGCATGAACGGCTCAAGCGCCATGAAACGGTGGCGGTCCGCCGCGACATGGAGGCCGTGCAGTGGTGGCCCCCCGAGCGCCTCGAACAACTGCAGCTGCAACGACTTCGCGCCTTTTTGCAGGACGTCGGGTCTCAGGTTCCATACTACAGAGACCTGTTCGCCCAGTTGGCATTCGACCCCTCGGCCGTAAGCTCTGTCGCCGACCTGCAGCGTCTGCCCTTGTTGGACAAGGCGACGATTCGGGCGCACACCGATGCGCTTCGGCACGCCCATTCGCAGGGGCTGGCACGGTTCAATACCGGCGGTTCCTCCGGCGAGCCGCTGGTTTTCTTCATCGG
>JBIKTP010000639.1:0-2638 GCA_044348035.1 Burkholderiaceae bacterium | reverse complement strand
CCCCTGGCCCAGCCCCTTCAAGCACCTGTTCAGCATCAACCGCTGGTTCACCCCGCTGTTCCCTGCTGGCTTCTATTACAAGACATTCATGTGGCCGGCCAAGGCCTGGATGTGGTACGAGCGCATTATCCGCCGGGCCGGTGGCCTGGGCGCCTCGCCGCTGGAGGAGGACCGGGACCGTTATGTGCACCAGAACATCCACTGCGATGTGCTGGTCGCTGGCGGCGGTGTGGCCGGCCTGGCGGCAGCGCTGGCGGCCGGGCGCAGCGGCGCGCGCGTGATCCTGGCCGAGCTGGGCGCCCATCTGGGGGGCAGTGCCCACCGCCTCCAGGGAACCATCGACGGACAACCGGTGCTCGACTGGGTGCGCGCCGCCGAACAGGAACTGGCCACCATGCCCGAGGTGCGCATCATCCGCCGCGGCGTGGTGTTCGGTTACCACGACGGCAACTTCCTCACCATCCGCGAGTCGCTCACCGACCACCTGCCGCTGGCCGGGCGCAAGGGTTTCCGCGAGCGGCTTTGGCGGGTGCGCGCCGCGCAGGTGGTGCTGGCCACCGGTGCCCATGAACGGCCGATGGTGTTCGGCAACAACGACCTGCCGGGCGTGATGTTGTCCAGCGCCCTGGCTGACTATGCGGCGCTGTACGGCGTGCGCGTCGGCCAGCGCGTCGCACTGCTGACCAACAACGACAGCGCCTATGCCGACGCGCTGGTGCTGCGCCAGGCCGGCGCCCAGGTGACCGTGGTCGATGTGCGGGTGGGCGCGCCGCCGGCCGGCACGCTGGCAGCGCGGGCGAAGGAGGCTGGTGCCGAGGTGCTGCGGGGTCTTGTGCCGCTGCATGCCACCGGAACGGCCGCCGTCAGCGGCATCGTGCTGCGGGCCCAGGTGGGCGGCAAGGCCACCGGCGAGCAACGCACGCTGGCCTGCGACGCCATCGGCATGGCCGGCGGCTGGAATCCGGCGATCCACCTGTATTCGCACTCCGGAGGCAAGGTGCGCTGGGATGCGGACGCCGCGTGTTTTGTCCCAGGCACGGCGGTGTCGGCACAGGCGATGGTGGGTGCCTGCCGCGCCACCTGGACGCTCGCCTGTGCGCTGGACGACGCCAGCCGCGCCGGTGCCGCTGCGGCCAACGCCGCCGGTTTTTCCGCCACGGCGAAGATCTGCACGGTCGAGGAGGCGGTGCAGGAGCCCATCACCGCGTTCTGGATCGCCGAGACCGGTGCGCCCGTCGCGCGCCGTGCCAAGGCCTTTGTCGACTACCAGAACGATGTGGCGGCCAGCGACATCGAACTGGCCATCCGCGAGGGTTTCGAGTCGATCGAGCACATCAAGCGCTACACGGCGCTGGGTTTCGGCACCGACCAGGGCAAGCTGGGCAACATCAACGGCATGGCGCTGGCCGCGCGGGCGATGGACAAGCCGATCGACCAGGTCGGCACCACCACCTTCCGGCCCAACTACCTGCCGATCAGTTTCGGCACCTTCGCGGGCCTGGAGCGTGGTGACCTGTTCGACCCGGCGCGCAAGACCAGCCCGCACCTGCACCACGTGGCGGCCGGCGCGCTGTTTGAGGACGTTGGCCAGTGGAAGCGGCCCTGGTACTTCCCCCGGCCGGGCGAGGACCTGCACCAGGCCGTGAACCGCGAATGCCTGGCCGTGCGCAATGGCGTAGGCATGCTGGACGCCTCGACGCTGGGCAAGATCGACATCCAGGGCCCGGATGCCGCGAAGCTGCTGAACTGGATGTATACCAACCCCTGGCTCAAGCTGGAGGTGGGCAAGTGCCGCTACGGCCTGATGCTCGACGAGAACGGCATGGTGTTCGACGACGGTGTCACCGCCCGCCTGGCCGACAACCATTTCCTGATGACCACCACCAGCGGCGGCGCAGCACGGGTGCTGGGCTGGATGGAGCGCTGGGTGCAGACCGAATGGCCCGACATGCAGGTCTACATGACCAGCGTGACCGACCACTGGTCTACCTTTGCCGTCGCCGGGCCGAAGAGCCGCGATGTCGTGCGCAAGGTGGCCCAGGGCGTGGACCTGTCCAACGAGGCCTTCCCGTTCATGAGCTGGCGCGAGGCTACGGTGGCCGGCGTGCGCGCGCGCATCATGCGTATCAGCTTCTCGGGCGAGATGTGTTTCGAGGTCAACGTGCCCTCCAACACCGGCGCCCATGTCTGGCAGGCGCTGATGCAGGCCGGTGCCGAATTCGGCATCACGCCCTACGGCACCGAGGCCATGCACGTGCTGCGCGCCGAGAAGGGCTACATCATCGTCGGCCAGGATACCGACGGCTCGATCACGCCCCACGACCTGGGCATGGGCGGCATGGTCGCCAAGACCAAGGACTTCCTGGGCCGGCGCTCGTTGACCCGCAGCGACACCGCCCGGGCCGACCGCAAGCAACTGGTCGGCCTGCTGACCGACGACCCGCATCTGGTGCTGCCAGAAGGCACCCAGCTCACCGACAAGCCGGCCGGCACCCCGACACCGGTGCCGATGCTGGGCCATGTGACCTCCAGCTACCACAGCCCCACCCTGAAGCGCTCCATTGCGATGGCGGTGGTGCGTTCGGGCCACCAGCGCATGGGCCAGAAGGTCAATGCGGCACTGGTGGATGGCCGGTAC
>JBIKTP010000638.1:0-2644 GCA_044348035.1 Burkholderiaceae bacterium | reverse complement strand
TGGGTGACTGCCGACGTGCCCGTGGGTCAGGCCCATGGAGCGCCTGCCGATCTGGTGCAGGCGATGCGGTATGCCGTGCTCGATGGCGGCAAGCGCCTGCGGCCCCTGCTGGTGCTGGGTGCCTGCGAGTCCGTGCAAGGCAATGCCGCAGCTGCATTGCGCGCGGCCTGTGCCGTGGAGCTGATCCACGCCTATTCCCTGGTGCATGACGACATGCCGTGCATGGACAACGATGTTCTGCGCCGCGGCAAGCCGACGGTGCATGTGCAGTTCGGAGAAGCCAGCGCATTGCTGGCGGGCGATGCGCTGCAGGCCCTGGCGTTCGAGCTGCTCACGCCGGAGGATGGCGACATCGCGCCCGCCGTGCAGGCCCGTCTGTGCCGGCTGCTCGCACGGGCCGCCGGCAGTGCCGGCATGGCAGGGGGGCAGGCGATCGACCTGGCCAGCGTGGGCCGGCCCTTGTCCGAGCAGCAACTGCGCGACATGCACCAGCGCAAGACCGGCGCACTGTTGCGCGGCAGCGTGCTGATGGGCGCCGCCTGCGGGCCGGGCGACCCGGCCCAGTGGCAGGCCCTTTCCGACTTCGGCTCCGCCATCGGCCTCGCATTCCAGGTGGTCGATGACGTCCTGGACGTGACCGCGGACTCTGCGACGCTCGGCAAGACGGCCGGCAAGGATGCGCAGGCAGACAAACCCACCTATGTGTCGGTGCTGGGCCTGGAGCGCTCGCGGCGGTATGCGCGCGAGCTGCTCGATGCCGCCTGCACGGCACTCGAACAAGCCCGGCTGGCCCACCCTGCGCCCTTGCGCGCTCTCGCGCACATGGTCGTGGACCGGTCGCATTGACAATCCGGAGGCACCCCCCCCATGACCCAGGTTTCCTACCCGCTCCTGCAGACCGTCAACACCCCGGCCGACCTGCGGCGCATCCCCCGCAGCCAGCTGGAGACCCTGGCCTCCGAACTGCGGGCCTACCTGCTGGCCAGTGTTTCCAAGACCGGCGGCCACCTGAGCTCGAACCTCGGGACGGTGGAACTGACGGTGGCGCTGCACTATGTGTTCAACACCCCGCACGACCGGCTGGTGTGGGACGTGGGCCACCAGACCTACCCGCACAAGATCCTCACCGGGCGGCGCGAGCGCATGAACACGCTGCGCCAGTTCGGCGGCCTGAGCGGCTTTCCCCAGCGCACCGAAAGCGAATTCGATGCCTTCGGCACGGCGCATTCCAGCACCTCGATCTCGGCGGCGCTGGGCATGGCACAGGCGGCCCGGATCAAGGGCGAGAACCGGCACTCGGTGGCCATCATCGGGGACGGCGCGCTGACCGCCGGCATGGCCTTCGAGGCGCTCAACAACGCCGGCGTGGCGCACTGCAACCTGCTGGTGGTCCTCAACGACAACGACATGAGCATCAGCCCTCCCGTGGGCGCGCTCAACCGCTATCTGGCGCAGCTCATGACCGGGCAGTTCTATTCGGCCGCCAAGAACGTCGGCAAATCGGTGCTCAAGGGCGCCCCGCCGCTGTTCGAGCTGGCCAAACGCATCGAGGAGCATGCCAAGGGCATGGTCGTGCCGGCCACGCTGTTCGAGAAGTTCGGCTTCAACTACACCGGCCCGATCGACGGCCACGACCTCGAATCGCTGATTCCGACCCTCGAGAACATCCGCCACCTCAGCGGTCCGCAGTTCCTGCATGTGGTCACCCGCAAGGGCAAGGGGTACCGGCTTGCCGAGGCGGATCCGATCAACTACCACGGCCCGGGCAAGTTCGACCCGGCAGTGGGCCTGCAAAAGCCCAGCACACCGGCCAAGCCGACCTTCACGCAGGTATTCGGCCGCTGGCTTTGCGACATGGCGGACCAGGATGCACGCCTGGTCGGCATCACGCCAGCCATGCGCGAGGGTTCCGGTCTGGTCGAGTTCGAAAAGAAGTTTCCGAACCGGTATTTCGACGTCGGTATCGCGGAGCAGCATGCCCTCACCTTTGCCGCTGGCCTGGCCTGCGAGGGGCTCAAGCCCGTCGTCGCGATCTACTCGACCTTCCTGCAGCGCGCCTATGACCAGCTGATCCACGATGTCGCCCTGCAGAAGCTGCCGGTGGTGCTGGCCCTGGACCGGGCAGGTCTGGTGGGCGCCGACGGCGCCACCCACGCCGGCGCCTACGACATTCCCTTTCTACGCTGCGTGCCGCATGTGTCCATCGCATGCCCGGCCGACGAGAACGAATGCCGCCAGCTGCTCAGCGCGGCCTTCGCGCAGGACCACCCGGTGGCGGTGCGGTATCCGCGCGGCGCGGGGGTAGGAGCGGCCCAGCGCGAGGACCTGCAGGCGCTGCCCTTCGGCAAGGGCGAGGTGCGCCGGCGTGGCCGCGGGGTGGCTATCCTGGCATTCGGCACCCTGCTGTACCCGGCGCTGGAAGTGGGCGAGCAGATCAACGCCACCGTGGTCAACATGCGCTGGGCCAAGCCGCTGGACACGGAGTTGCTGCTCGAGGTCGCCTTGCAGCACGAGGCCCTGGTCACGGTCGAGGATGGCGCGGTGATGGGCGGGGCTGGCAGCGCCGTCGGGGAGGCGCTGGCGGCTGCCGTGGTCGTCCGCGCCCTGATGCACCTGGGCCTGCCCGATGCCTTCATCGAGCATG
>JBIKTP010000637.1:0-2651 GCA_044348035.1 Burkholderiaceae bacterium | reverse complement strand
CCGTCTTCCAGATGTTGCAAAGGCTGGACCCCTCCCTGACCCTGGAGCGTTATGGACTCTTGCTGCGCAGCGCGGCCTACGGCGAGAATCGCAGTCTCGAAAACCTCGTTGACACGGTCCAGTCCTTCTTCGGTATTGACCGCCTTCCGCTGCCCGCCGGCAACGCCCACCGGGACGCGCTCCACGCGGCCATCCAGAGCATCTCCGGTGGCGCGGCGACCCCGGCCGACCCGGGTTATCTGGCGCTGGCCGGCCGCCTCCGCATCCAGCCGGCAGATTCCCGACTCGCGTTCCTGGCGACTGACCATTTCGGCGCGCTGGTGGCATTGCAGGATCTCGCACCCCTGGCGTTGATCGTGAAGGACCCTGGCGATGCGGCCGCGCAAGCGGTGTTGACCACTCTCTGGCAAACCACGCGTGGTGGGGACCATGGGGCCTGGCTGGCCGATCGAGAGACGCCCGGGTCGGGCGGCAGCCACGTCAGCCGCATGTGGCTGACCGATCGGAGCCTGCTGCTCCAGGCAATCGACCGGCGCAATGCGGTGGACTCGTTCCAGAATGTCGTGACCGATGAGCGGTTCCCCGTGGACCGCGACCTGGAATTCCACTTCATGGAAGGTGCACTGATTGCCACTGCGGCCAAGCTTTTGGTGATGAACCCCGTAGACGATCCGCAGGGCACTTCCTGGAATGAAGGCCTTCGGCAACGTATTTCATTCGGAAACGCCGTGGCCAATGCCATTGAAGGCACGGACGGCAGTCTTGGCGACCACCTCTACGGCGACGCCGGCAACGACACCCTCACCGGCCTGTCCGGCAACGACCACCTCGAGGGCGGCACGGGGGACGACCTGTACATCTTCGCCGGCCAGTTCGGTGTCGACACGCTGCATGATGCCGACGCCCGCGGCAGCATCCTGATGGACGGCCAGGTGCTGACCGGCGGCGCAGGCTCCGGCAGCCCCAACCTCTGGCTGGGCGCCAATGCCGCCGGGCAGATCACGCGCTACATCGTGCGCGACAGCCGCGCGTCCGCCACCGGCAAGCAACTGCTGATCGCCCGTGCCGGTGACCCGACCAACACCGTCACCGTGGACAATTTCGATCTGGCGGCTGCCACCAGCGGTGCGGGTTACCTCGGCATCCGGCTCGACGACACCCAGGCGCTGGTGGTCGCACAGGCGGGCAGCGTGACCACTGCGGGCGCCAGTTCGCCGTTCGAGGCGTGGGACTTCGACCCGAACACCTTCACCGGACAGAGCACGGTGGCCGAGGGCGGCGCCAGCGTCTACACGCTGTTCCTGCAGGTCGCGGCGCAGGCGGGCGACAAGCTCACGCTGGCCCTGTCCGCGCTGCAGGACAGGTTCCAGGCCTGGGTCGGCCGCAGCCCGGTGGCCGCCAGTGGTGCCGTGATCGCACTCGAAGCGGGCCAGACACAGGTGAGCTTCACGCTGTTGCAGCAGGGCGAAGTGTCTGCCGGGGCCAGCGCCGCGTTGAGCGCCACCTTCACCCCGCTGGACGGTGACACCGTCACCTCGAACCTCTGGACATTGCAGGTCCAGGACCAGGGCAGCACCGGCCGCACGCTGGTGGGCGACCAGTGGGCTGCCTTGCGCACCAGCAACCAGGCGATCCTGCGCGATGGCCGCTTGGTGGTGGCGCAAGGCGGCCTGGCGTTCACGGCCCAGGGGGATGGCAATCTGCTACCGGGCACCGGCATGGAGGTGATCGACAACGTGTTGTTCGGCAGCACCGGTACCGATCAGCTGCAGGGGCTGCTCGGAAACGACGCGCTCGATGGCGGTGCCGGCAACGACCTGCTGCTGGGTGGCGATGGTGACGACCTGCTGGCCGGAGGCGCCGGCAACAATGATCTGCAAGGCGGTGCGGGCAATGACTTCATCCTTGCCGCAGGCAGCCTCCACCGGGGCCTGCAGCAACTCGGCCCCGCGGACCTCTGGGTTCCCCCGCCCGGCAAGACCGTGCTCGGACGCGGTGCCACCTGGGGCGTGTTTGCGCAGGATGACGTTCTCTCGGTCTGGGAGGGCGCAGCAGGTGCAGGCATGGGACGCGACAGCCAGCGTGTCGACGCAGGCGATGGCGACGACCATGTGATCGCCGGCGCCGGTGACGACTACCTGCTGGGCGGCCCGGGCCATGACCATCTGGATGGCATGGCCGGCGCCGACATCATCGACGCCGGCGCCGGCGACGACACCGTCCGTGCGGACGGCATCGTGCTGGCGGGCTTCCTGAACACCGCCCTGCCGGCAGACCACGGCGCGGACCATGTCGACGCCGGTGCGGGCCGCGACACGGTCGAAGGAGGCGGGGGCGCCGACAGGCTGATCGGGGGTGACGACGATGACCAGCTCTTCGGCGACACGGGCGGCCCGGTGGACGGCGTGTATGTCGTGCCGCTCCAGTTTCATGGCGCGGACACCCTGCATGGCGATGCCGGCAACGACTACCTGGAGGGCGGCGGCCGGGGCGATGTGCTGCGCGGCGGCGCGGGTGCCGATACCCTGTGGGGGGACACTGCGGCGGACAACCTCGCCAGCCTGCCGGCGGCGGACCGGCACCTGGCCTGGGGGGACGACGATCTGGCCGGCGGGGAGGGCAACGACACCCTGGTGGGCGGTGGGCGTGAC
>JBIKTP010000636.1:0-2654 GCA_044348035.1 Burkholderiaceae bacterium | reverse complement strand
ATCTACCTGTCTTACTTCGATCCCGACGGCCTGGGGTCGATACCGCGCAGCGCCGCCGCCATCCCGCGCCCACTGCCCGTCCTTTGGATCATCGGCAGCAACGATCGCCTTGCCAGCCGCGGCGCGGACTATGCGTTCGCCAAGGCGCCGGCGCATCCGAAGAGCGTCTATATCGAAGTCAGCGGCGGCCATCTCGATACGCCCGACATCGGCCGCGACGAGATCCTGAAGTGGACGCTCGCCGCGCTGGCTTGAGCGCCCGCGCAGCACGCCGTGGATCACGGCGGCATGCGTCATCAGCTCGCGCAACGGCGTGGACCTGCGGTGAACCACATGAGGTGCTGGAACCGCCGTCCACACAGCAAACGCAAGGAGCACGCGGCCAGCTGTATCACGCACACCGAGGCCAGCAACGAAAGTGAATTGCCGCGGTTCGTCGAAGACAAGTTCGACATATTCCAGGAATGCGGCATCCTGGCGCACGGTCTCCTGAGTCTGCGCTGTGGCGTGTGCGGCCACGACAAGCTGCTGGCCTTCAGTTGCAAGCGCCGCGGGTTCTGCCCGCCATGCGGCGCCCGCCCGGAGCAGTCATTCAATGTGCTATCGACCCAAGTGCCCTGCCCTGCTGCCGCCGTTGCGTTGCTGCGCCCCGTGTGACCGCCGCGGTTTCGCGCGATGCAGTGTTGCGTCAAATCGGCGTTTAGGCCTTTGCGCTGACGCGGTATCGACAAAGACTGCGTGGTGAAGTTGATGAGGCTGGTTGACAATGCGGCCACGTAATCAATGAGAGATGCAACTCATTGATTTTTGTATATTTCCGGCGGACCCGTCACTCCCACCCGATCATCAACGAGCCTTCTAAGCTGTTGATTCGTAATGGATTCAACGCTCCACGGCAGCGTTTTGCCGTCATTCTTACCGTCAACCTGGACATGGTCACCCCGCGACCGGTTGAAAGACACGGATCCTCGGCGAAAGCTTGGCTCGCAGTTCCCGATCCGCGACTCGAATGTCGTACTCGGACTGCAGGTTCAGCCAGAACCGGGGCTCCATGCCGAAGAACAACCCGAGCCGAAGCGCTGTATCCGCGGTGATGGGGCGCTGGCCATTCACCAATTCGCTGATCCGGCTGGGCGAGACGTCGATGTCCGCCGCGAGCTGGCGAGCACTGATGCCCATGGGCTTCATGAAATCCTCCAGCAGGATCTCACCCGGATGAATCTCTTCGAGCAACTTGGCCATGTTCCGTATTCCTAGTGGTAGTCCACGATCTCGACCCGATGCGCCCCATCGGTCTTCCAGACAAAGCAGATTCGCCACTGGTCGTTGATGCGAATGCTGTGCTGGCCCTTGCGGTCGGCCTTCAGTGCTTCCAGCTGGTTGCCTGGCGGGATGCGCAAGCTGGCCAGCTCGGTGGCGGCGTGGATCTGAAGCAACTTGCGCCTCGCGACGCGCTCGATGTTGCGCAAACGGGATACCGGGCGGCTGTGAAACAAGGCCTCAGTATCAGAGCACGCGAACGAGCGGATCATGCGCGATTGTGATCCGCCGAACGGATTCCGTCAATCGGAACGCCTGTCGGGACCCTGGCCGTGTCTTGGCAGTGCGGAAAGTGGAGCAGACAGGGGTACCGTGAGCGTCGGCTTGCTGAGCTGAAGCTGACTTTCTTCGGGGCGGAGCGAAAGCCTGCACCTGTTAAGGGTTGTCCGCGCTCGAAGGTCTGCAGGATCTTCATTGGCTGGCCGCAGTGCACGCAGATGAAACCGGGCTGACGCCCACCTTGGTCACCCGTGGCGTCAGCAGCATCCGGTGCTGTGGGCATCTGCTGCGGGGCGGGCGACAGCAGCATCTGTCGCACCTTGGCCAGGTTGGCCTTGCGGCTGCCGATGGCCAGCAGCCCGTAGTGACGGATGCGATGGAAGCCGCCAGGCAGGACATGCAGCAGGAAGCGACGCATGAACTCGTCGGTGTCCAGCGTCATGAGCTTGTGGCGCTTGTCGCCCTTGGCCCGATAGTCCTTCCATCGGAAGGTGACGCCGTGTTCGTCCAAGCTGACGAGGCGGCTGTTGGAAATGGCTACGCGGTGCGAGTAGCGCAACAGGTAGGCGAGAACGGCCCGCCACCAATCGACGGAGAATCGTCGAATATGTGCGAGCAGACCCAGGCCGGCAAGCGCGCAGTTCGGATCGAGCCGCAGTCGGGGCATCGCGCATGGAGAGGCACTCGATCGACATGTCCGCTACCCGATGCCGGCGAGCAGCCGATCGATGAGATCACTGGCCTGGCGCTGCCGGAGCATCCTGGCCTCGCGGAGTTCAGGCTCCGGCCCTTCACCAAGCTCGAACTTGGCCACCGAAACCGGCCCGTCCTTGCGGTAGCCCTCGGTCGCCTGGTCACTGGCGAATCGGCGCCTCAGGACATCGAGTCCCTCCCGGATGACGGCTGAATGCGAGCCGGCCAGCGCATGGCCAAAGGCTGCGACGACGGCGCCGAGCCCGTCTGGGGCATGCTCGATGCAATAGACCAGATCATGGGCGTCCTTGCGCTCGAAGCGCTGGTCGAACGCGAAGGCCTTCAGGGAAGTGAAGCTGACGATGTCCGCATGCTTGACGCGTTCGGTGGCCATGCCGTTCTCGCCCAGCAGCTCCGCGCGG
>JBIKTP010000635.1:0-2663 GCA_044348035.1 Burkholderiaceae bacterium | reverse complement strand
GCTGACGGATCCGGTATCGACCAACCAGACACTGGGGCAGACAGGCGCCAAATACGGTTTTGCACTGGACCGTGTGTTCCTCCGGGCGCGTTCACGCACCTTCCTGCCCTGGCTGACGGCTTCGGCTGGCCGCGTTCCCAACCCGTTCTTCAGTACCAATCTGGTGTGGGACGATGACCTGAACTTCGATGGGGCCGCACTGCAGGCGAGTCCCCCCCTGGATGACCGGCGGCAATGGCGCCCGTTTGGCACGCTCGGTGTGTTTCCGTTGCAGGACATCGAGAGTTCCGCCGCAGTCAAGGCGAAAAGCAAATGGTTGCTGGCTGCCCAGGCCGGCCTTGAATGGGCGCCCGACTACGATACCAATGCCAAGATCGGACTGGCGATCTACGACTTCCGCAACATCAGCGGCATACGCAACGACTTCCAGCAGACCGCATTCAACCGGACCGCCCCGGACTTTCGCCAGAAGGGCAACACGCTTTTCAACATCGCCAACACCAACCCGGTCACCAGTCTGTTCGCGCTGGCCTCGGACTTCCGCCTGCTCAACCTGACCGGTACCGTCGATCTGAACCTGTTCGATCCGGTCCAGGTCATGCTCAGTGGCGACTATGTCAAGAACATCGGGTTCAGCCGGGCGAAGACGCTGGCCCGCACCGGGGCGGCGCTGGATGCGGACACCAAGGGCTACATGGGCCAGGTGGCTGTCGGCATGCCCATGATGGAGAACCGGGGCGATTGGCAGTTGTCGCTGGGTTACCGGCGACTGGGCGCCGATGCGGTGCCCGACGCCTTCACCGATTCGGACTTCCATCTGGGTGGTACCAACCACAAGGGCTTCTTTGTGGGCGCGCAATACGGCCTGGCCAGGAACGTGTGGCTCAACGCGCGCTGGATGTCGAGCAACGAGATCCGCGGCCTGCCACTCTCCATCGACGTGTTCCAGGTGTACCTCAATGCCAGGTTCTGATCTGTACCGGTCCTGTGGCCTCGCGGTGGCGGGCGGCCTGGTGATCCTGCTTGCCGGTTGCTCGATCGGCCCGCAGCAGGGACGCTCCGCTGCCGATGTGCCCTTCAAGACGTCCGAGATGGAGCACCTGCTCGCGACGATGTCCGCGCGTTCTCCGATGCCGCGTTTTGCGTCGCCGCTGGATATGGAACTGATGCGTGCGGCAGCTGGCGGCATTGCGTCCGAGGTCACGGCGCTGCTCGCCCGCGGTGCGGTGGCAGATGCGGTCGACCCCGCTCGCACCACTGCACTTCTGGTGGCCGCGCGCGAAGGCCACCGCGAGGTGGCGAGACTTTTGCTTGCAGCGGGGGCCGACGTGAACGGTCGGGGAGGTGCCATGACGCCACTGTCCGCTGCGGTCCTGCAAGGGCACATCCAGGTGGCTGCGCTGTTGCTGCGCCATGGCGCGGATGTCAACGCGGGGGGCGTTGGCGGCTTGCCCGCGTTGATGAACGCTGTCAAGATCAATCGCGTCGACATCGCTGCATTGTTGCTGGGCGCCAACCCTGACCTCGGCATTCATGACCATGACGGGAAGAGCCTCGTGGCGGTGGCGACCGCCAACAAGAACGCGGCGATGGTGTACATGCTGGTGCGCTCCGGTGCGCCCAAGGACCTTCCTGACCGCGGCCGCTGGAACATCCCGGCGCCGTACGAGCCACCACCACGCCGATTCGATTCCTCCCTGCTGCAACCGGCACAGGTGCAGGCGGGGCGGGGCGCCGTGGAAACCGCTGGCAACGGCGAAGCCAGGACGAGGGGGACGTGATGGGGATCCGGCGCATGGCATGGTCGACCAGTGTTCTCTGCCTTGCGCTGCTGACATGCAGCAGCGCATGGAGCCAGGCGGCGGCGACGGCTTCGCGCGAACGTGAAGCCTTGCGCCGGGTCCAGCGTGAGTTGCAGCAGAACCGGCAGGAGCTCGCGGAGCTGAAAGAGAAGTCGGCGGTTCTGGACAAGGAGAAGGCGGGCCTGGCAAGTGACAATCGCAGGCTGGCGGCGCAGGTTGGCAGGGCACTGGCCCGTGTGCGCGCGGAAGAGTCCAAGGGGCAGGCGCTGTCTGCGTCACTCGAAGCAGCAGCAAGCCGGGAACGCGCAGCGTGGGGCCAGGAGAGGTTGGCCCTGCAGGGGCAGGTGCGGGGTCTGGAGCAACAGCTCGCCAGCGCGGCCGCCAGCGCGTCCGCGCGCGCGGCGAGCCTCGAGCGGGATCTGCAGCAAGCCGCCGCGCAGAAGAATCAACTGGACTCGACACTGGCAGGCGTACGGCAGGAGTTCGCGGGTTCGCGCCAGGCGGAAGCCCTGTGCCAGGACAAGAACACGCAACTCTACAAGGTGGGAATCGACCTCATCGCCCAATGCCGAGACCGCAGCGCGGTCGATACCGTGCTGCGTCTGGAACCTTTCACCGGGCTCAAGCGTGTCGAGATCGAGAACATGCTGGAGAAAACCCGGGACAGCCTCGAGGCCCATCGGCAGCGCCCGTGAGCCGGGCGCGTGGGGTGTGCAGGGCCAGCGATCAGCCTGCCTTGCGACGACGGGCCGCAGCGCCCAGAACGGCCAGACCGGCCAGCAGCATCGCGTAGGTTCCTGGCTCAGGGACGGGAGTGACCGTGAAGGCGGTGGTGTTGGGCACCAGTGCGGCGGCCGAGAT
>JBIKTP010000070.1:0-8424 GCA_044348035.1 Burkholderiaceae bacterium | reverse complement strand
GCCAGATGCGGCGCGTTGTGCAGCAGCCGCGTACGCTCATGCAGCGCTTCGCGCACCAGGCTGATGTTCCCCTGGGCCAGGTAGCGCACGCCGCCGTGCACCAGCTTGGTGGCGCGCGAGGACGTGCCCTTGGCGAAGTCGTGCGACTCGACCAGCACCACGCTGAACCCGCGGGCAGCCGCGTCCAGCGCCACGCCGAGGCCGGTGGCCCCACCACCGACGATGGCGATGTCGTAGGCGACGGGCTGCCTCAGCCGCGCGATGAGTTCCTCGCGCCGGGTGGGCAAGGCATGGGGGCGGGCTGCCGCCATCAGTGCGCTGCCCAGCCCTTGGCCCGCTGCACCGCCTGCTGCCAGCGTGCCAGCTTTGCCTGCCGGGCATCGGCCGTCAGGGCCGGCTCGAACTGCCGGTCTCGCGCCCACTGCGCCGCCAGTTCGTCGACGCCGGCCCAGAACCCGGTCGCCAATCCGGCCAGGTAGGCTGCTCCCAGCGCCGTGGTCTCCGTCACCTGCGGCCGTACCACCGGCACCCCGAGAAAGTCCGCCTGCATCTGCATCAGCAGGTTGTTGCGGCTGGCGCCGCCGTCCACGCGCAGTTCACGCAGCGCAATGCCGGAGTCCCTGGCCATGGCGCCGAACACGTCTGCCGACTGCAGGGCGATGGATTCCAGCGCGGCGCGCGCAATATGGGCTCCGCTGGTGCCGCGGGTCATGCCGACCAGCGCCGCGCGGGCGAAACCGTCCCAGTGCGGCGTGCCCAGCCCGGCAAAGGCCGGCACCAGGTAGACGTCGCCGGTGTCGCCGACCTCACCCGCCAGGGCCTCCACATGCTGCGCGGTGGGGATGATCTTGAGCCCGTCGCGCAGCCACTGCACCGTGGCGCCGGCCGCAAACACCGAGCCCTCCAGGGCGTAACAGGCCATCGAACGCTGCAGGCCCTCGCCCGGCCCGACCCAGGCCACCGTGGACAACAGCTTGTGCCGGCTCGGCACCGCTGCGCTGCCGGTATTCATCAGCATGAAGCAGCCGGTGCCATAGGTGTTCTTGGCCATGCCCGGCGAGAAACAGGCCTGCCCGAAGGTGGCTGCCTGCTGGTCGCCCGCAACGCCCGCGATGCGGATCGGAGCGCCGAACAGGGCTGCGTCCGTGGCGCCCAGCTCGCCGCTGGACGGCACCACCGTGGGCAGCACCGAAGCCGGAACATCGAACAGGGCCAGCAGTTGCGGGTCCCACTGCAGGGTGTGGATGTTGAAGAGCAGCGTGCGCGACGCGTTCGAGGCGTCGGTGACGTGGCGCTGGCCACCGGTGAGCTTCCAGATGAGCCAGCTGTCGATGGTGCCGAAAGCCAGCTCCCCCTTGCGCGCCCGGGCCCGGGCGCCCGGCACGTGGTCCAGCAGCCACTGCAGCTTGGTGCCAGAGAAATAGGCATCCAGCACCAGCCCGGTCTTCTTCTGGATCATGCCGGTGCGGCCCTGGGTGCGCAAGGCATCGCAGCGCCCGGCGGTACGCCGATCCTGCCAGACGATGGCATTGGCGACCGGCTCGCCAGTGGCGCGGTCCCACAACAGGGTGGTCTCGCGCTGGTTGGTGATCGCCAGGGAGTCGATGTGCCCGGCATGCAGCCCGGCGCGCTGCAGCACCTCGGTGGCAACCGCAAGCTGGCTGCGCCAGATTTCGCCGGCATCATGCTCGACCCAGCCCGGCTGGGGAAAGATCTGCCGGAACTCCTGTTGCGCCACGCCCGCCACCTGGCCGGCCCGGTCGAAAAGAATGGCGCGCGAGCTGGTCGTCCCCTGGTCGAGCGCAAGAATGTAGTGCTGCATAGGGCGTCTAGATTACCGCAAGCGCCTCCGATCCCGGCGACAATTTGACCCGCACCATCGCAATCCCGGGAGCACCATGGGCAGTCACATCGCATTCATCGGCGGCGGCAACATGGCCAGCGCCATCATCCAGGGCCTGGTCGGGCAAGGCCATCCGGCGGAGCACCTCCATGTCGTGGAGCCGTTCGCCGAAGCACGCGGCAGGCTGGCGCAGCAGTTCGGCATCACTGCCCAGGCGCAGGCCGGCGGCTTCCTGGAGGTGGCCGGGCTGGTCGTGTGGGCCGTCAAGCCGCAGACCTTCCAGGAGGCCGCACGCCAGACCCAGGCCCATACCCGCGGCGCCCTGCACCTCAGCGTGGCCGCCGGCATTCCCAGCCAGAGCATCGCACGCTGGCTGGGAACCGAGCGCATCGTGCGCGCCATGCCCAACACGCCGGCGCTGATCGGTCGCGGCATCACCGCGTTTTTCGCGAGGGCCGGCGTGCAGGTGCATGACCGCCAGTTCGTCGAGCAGGTGATCCGCAGCACCGGCGAGTACCTCTGGGTCGACACCGAGGAGCAGCTGGACGCGGTCACCGCCCTGTCCGGCTCCGGCCCGGCCTATGTGTTCTATTTCATGGAGGCGATGATGGCCGCGGGCAGCGCCATGGGCCTGAGTGCCGCGCAGGCCCGGCAGCTGACGCTGGCCACCTTCACCGGCGCGTCCGAGCTGGCATGGGCCAGCGAAGACCCGCCCGAGGTGCTGCGCCAGCGGGTCACCTCCAGGGGCGGCACCACCCATGCGGCGATCACCGCCATGGACGCCGCCGGGCTCAGGCCTGCGTTCGAACGCGCCCTGCATGCCGCCCGCGACCGCGCGCGCACGCTGGGCGAGGAGTTCGGCGGCAACTGAACGCCGTCAGCCCAGGCTGTAGGCGGCGGCAATGCCGGCGAACACGGCGAACCCGAGCCAGTGGTTCAGGCGGAAGGCCTTGAAACACCCGTCCCGCGTCCGGTCACGGATCAGCCAGCCGTGCCAGAGCGCCTGCGCCGCCGCGGCGGCCAGCCCCAGCCAGACCAGCGCCGGCGCCGCGGTACGGCCCTGCATGACGCCGCCCCAGATGGCCAGGTAGGCCCCGTAGAACAGCATGATCGCCGCCACATCCAGGCGGCCCAACGTGATGGCCGAGGTCTTGATGCCGATGCGCAGGTCGTCGTCGCGGTCGACCATCGCATACTCGGTGTCGTAGGCCAGCACCCAGAACAGGTTGCCCAGCAGCAGCAGCCAGGCCACCGGCGGCACGCTGTCGGCCATCGCGGACAGGCTCGCAGGCCCCGCGCCCTGCACCGCCGCGAACGCCATCGGGATGCCGAAACTGAATGCCACACCCAGCACGGCCTGTGGCATGGAGAAAAAGCGCTTCGAAAAGGGATAGGCGATCGCGATCGCCAGCGCCACCACGGACCACAACACCGTGACGGCATTGGTGGTCAGCACCAGTCCGAAGGCAGCCAGCGCCAGCACCGCGCCGACGGTCAGGGCCTCGCGCGTCGAGACCGCACCGCTGGTCACCGGCCGTGTCGCCGTGCGCTTGACATGCCGGTCGAAATCGCGGTCCGCGACGTCGTTGACGCAGCAACCGGCGCTGCGCATGAGGATGGTGCCCAGCGTGAACACCAGCAGCAGGTGCCAGCCCGGGAATCCGCCGGCCGCGATCCACAGGGCACTGAGGGTGGGCCACAACAACAGCAACCAGCCGGCCGGTCGGTCCCAGCGGATCAGGTGCAGGTAGAGCCTGAACTTGCGCACCAGCCCCGGCCTCTCTCAGGACAGGCGGTGCACGCCCGGCAGCTCGCAGGCGTAGATGGCATTGCGCAAGGCTGCAATGGCCTCGTAGCGCGTGAAGCTGCGCCGCCAGGCCAGGACCACCCGGCGCGTGGGTGGCTGCCCGCCGGCCTCGTCGCGGATCGGTATGTAGGAGACATAGCTGTCGGCATCCTTCGATCGGCGGGGCTTGGCGTCCAGCGCACCACGCGGCACGCCCAGGCGGGGCACCAGCGTCACGCCCATGCCCGCAGCCACCATGTGCTTGATGGTCTCCAGGGAGGAGCCCTCGAAGCTGCGCCGGATGCCCTCGGCATTGCTGGAGAACCGTGCGAACTCCGGGCAGACCTCCAGCACATGGTCGCGGAAACAGTGGCCGGTCCCCAGCAGCAGCATGGTTTCCGCCTTGAGCTGTTCGGCGCTGATCGTCTTGCATCGGGCCAGGGCATGGTTGCTGGGCACGGCAGCCACGAAGGGCTCGTCGTACAGGGGCGCCATGGCCAGCCCCGCATCCGGGAAGGGCTCTGCCAGGATCGCGCAGTCGATCTCGCCGGTGCGCAGCATTTCCAGCAGCTTGACGGTGAAGTTCTCCTGCAGCATCAGCGGCATCTGCGGCGTGCGGGCGATCACGTTGCGCACCAGTTCGGGCAGCAGGTAGGGCGCGATCGTGTAGATCACGCCCAGACGCAGCGCGCCGGCCAGCGGGTCCTTGCCGCGCTTGGCGATCTCGCGGATGTTGGCGGCCTGCTCCAGCACCGACTGGGCCTGGCGCACCACCTCCTCGCCCAGCGGCGTCACCGTGACTTCATTGGCGCTGCGCTCGAACAGCTTGAGTTCGAGCTCTTCCTCGAGCTTCTTCACAGCCACCGACAACGTGGGCTGCGACACGAAGCAGGCTTCTGCCGCCTTGCCGAAATGGCGCTCCCGGGCCACAGCGACGATGTACTTGAGTTCGGTCAGGGTCATCGACCTATTGTCCCATCTGTCGCATCACGCCTTCAGGAATTCAGTCTTCGTGCCGAACCAGCGCGCCACATGCCGTTCTGCCAGCACCGGATCGCGGTCGAGCAGCACCGGTGCCGCTGCGCGGGCCCATTCCAGCAGATCGGCGTCGGTTGCCAGGTCGGCGAACCGCAGCAATGCCGCACCCGACTGGCGTGCTCCCAGGAACTCGCCAGGCCCCCGGATCTCCAGGTCGCGCCTGGCGATCTCGAAGCCATCGGCCGTCTCGGCCATCGCGCGCAGGCGCGAGCGCGCGGTCTCGCCCAGACGCGGGGCATCGCCGGTCGAATACAGCAGCACGCAGGCCGATGCGGCGGCGCCCCGGCCCACACGGCCGCGCAGCTGGTGCAGCTGGGACAGGCCGAAACGCTCCGCGTGCTCGATCACCATCAGCGAGGCATTGGGCACATCCACCCCGACCTCGATCACGGTGGTGCTCACCAGCACGCCCATGGCGCCCTGGACGAACTGCGCCATCACCGCCCTTTTCTCCGGCACCGGCATGCGCGAATGCAGCAGCCCCACCAGCACACCGGGCAGGGCCGCGCTCAGCGCCTCGTGGGTGGCGGTGGCATTGCTCAGGTCCAGCGCCTCGCTCTCCTCGATCAGGGGGCAGACCCAGTAGACCTGCCGGCCCTGTGCGAGCTGGTCGCGGATGCGCCCGACCACCTCGTCACGCCGCGCCGCATTCACCAGCTTGGTGACGATGGGCGTGCGCCCCGGCGGGAGCTCGTCGATGGTGGAGACCTCCAGGTCCGCGTAATAACTCATGGCCAGCGTGCGCGGGATCGGCGTGGCCGTCATCATCAGCAGGTGCGGCTCCAGGCCGGGTTCGGCCATCTTGTCGCGCAGGGCCAGCCGCTGCGCCACGCCGAAGCGGTGCTGCTCGTCGATCACCGTCAGCGCCAGGTTGTGGAACTGCACCTTGTCCTGGATCATCGCGTGGGTGCCCACCACCAGGGCGGCCTCGCCCGAGGCAATCAGGGCCAGCATGGCGCGCCGCTCGCGGGTCTTCTGGCTGCCGGTCAGCCAGGCGGTGGTGATGCCCAGCGGTTCCAGCCAGCCGATGAGCTTGCGAAAGTGTTGCTCGGCCAGGATCTCGGTCGGCGCCATCAGCGCGCACTGCCGCCCGGCATCGATGCAGATCGCCGCCGCCAAGGCCGCCACCACCGTCTTGCCGGAACCGACATCGCCCTGCAGCAGCCGGTGCATCGGCGCCGGCTGGGCCAGGTCGCGCGCGATCTCGGCGCCCACCCGCTGCTGAGCGGCCGTCAGGCGGAAGGGCAATGCCTGCAGAAGTCGCTCGTGCACGCCGCCCGGGACGGCTCTCAGGCAAGGTGCTCGCAGCGCATCCCTCGCGCGGCGCGACTGCAACTGCGAAATCTGCTGCGCCAGCAATTCCTCCAGTTTCAGCCGCTGCCAGGCCGGATGGCTGTGGTCTTCGAGCGTGGCGAGCGATACCCGGGGCGTGGGATGGTGCAGGAACTGCAGCGCGTCGCGCAGGGGCCAGGCCAGCGCCGGATGGGCGGGCAGGACATCCCCCGCGGCCACCGTCTCGGACAGTTCGGCCCGTGCCAGGCCGCCGAGCACCGCCTTGCGCAGATAGGCCTGGGGCAAACCGGCCACTGTCGGATACACCGGCGTGAGCGCCTCGGGCAGAGCACCGCCGGCCGCATGCACCGTCGGATGCATCATGGTCCAGCCCAGGAAGCCGCCCTTCAGCTCCCCCCGCGCACGCACGCGCGCACCCGGCTGCAGCGCCTTTTGCTGGGCCGGGTAGAAGCTGAAGAAGCGCAGCGTGCAGGTGTCACTGCCATCGTCCACCGTCACCAGCAGCTGGCGCCGCTGGCGCAGGGTGACCTCGCTGGCCGTGACGGTGGCCTCGATCTGCACCGTCTGGCCCTCGCGGGCATCGGCCAGGCGCAGCACCTGCGTCTCGTCCTCGTAGCGCAGGGGCAGGTGCAGCGCGAAGTCGATGTCGCGCACCAGGCCCATCCGGGCCATCGCCTTTTGCAGCGGATTGCGGGCGGGGGCGGGGGCGGCAGACATGGGACAATTCTGCCCTGTCCTTTCCCCCACCCTCTTGGCACGGGCCCGTCCGGCCCTCAAGCACCATGCACCCTGCCCCGCCCGCCAGTCGCCGCGTCTTCACGCTCGGTGATTTCGACTTCCACCTGCCCCCGGATCTGATCGCCCAGCAGCCCGCCACGGAACGCAGCGCCTCGCGCCTGCTCGACGGCACGCAGCCGCTGCCGGCCGACCGCATCTTCCGCGACCTGCCGGCCCTGCTGGCGCCCGGCGACCTGCTGGTCTTCAACGACACCCGTGTCCTCAAGGCACGCCTGTTCGGCGAGAAGCCCACCGGCGGCAAGGTCGAACTGCTGGTGGAGCGTGTGTTGTCGGGCAACCAGGTGGCGGCCCACATGCGCGTGAGCAAGAAACCGGAAGTCGGCACCACGCTGGCGCTTCAGACGGCCACCGGCCAGCCCGACGGCCTGAGCGCGACGCTGCTGGGCCGCTGGCCGGACGCCGACGGCGCGCTGTTTCGCTTCGTGTTGTCCAACGACGCGGGCGACGACCCCTACACCCTGATGGAGCGCCACGGCCATGTGCCGCTGCCGCCCTACATCACCCATGCCGACACGGCGCAGGACGCGGACCGCTACCAGACGGTGTTCGCGCGCAAACCCGGCGCCGTGGCCGCGCCCACCGCCGCGCTGCATTTCGATGCCGCGCTGCTGCAGGCCCTGGAAGCCCGGGGCATCCGCAGCGCGCATGTGACGCTGCATGTGGGCGCCGGCACCTTCCAGCCGGTGAAGACCGAGAACCTGGCCGAGCACCGCATGCACAGCGAGTGGTACGACGTGCCCCTGGCCACCCAGCAGGCGCTGGCCGAGTGCCGCGCCCGCGGTGGCCGGGTGGTGGCGGTGGGAACGACCACGGTTCGCACGCTGGAGTCCTGGGCGGCCTCGGGCATCGCGAGCGGCGACACCAGCATCTTCATCACGCCGGGCTTCGTGTTCCAGGTCGTGGACAGGCTGATCACCAACTTTCACCTGCCCAAGTCGACCCTGATGATGCTGGTGAGCGCCTTTGCGGGGTACGACCGGGTGATGGGCCTCTACCGCCATGCGATCGCGCAGCAGTACCGCTTCTTCAGTTACGGCGACGCGATGCTGCTGGCGCGTGATCAGCCCTTGGGAAAGTAATGGACGGACGGCAGCCCCTGGTAGTCCGCATCCTGGGTCCACAGGCTGCCGCCGTGCTCGATCGCCATGCTGTACATCACCGCATCGGCCATGGCCAGGCGGTGGCGCAGGGCGGTGTCGGCGGCGGCGATGGCGCGGCGGTCGGTCAGCTCCAGCACCCGGCCCAGGCGCATGACGTCCAGGCAGGCCGCCACGCGATGCGCCGGCTGGCTGCGGCTCAACAGCTTGTGCACTTCATACAGGGCCACGACGGGCACCAGCAGTTGGTCGCGTTGATCGATCACTGGCTTGAAAATCGGGCCGTTGTGGCCAGCCAGAAAAAACTCGATCCAGCCGGAAGAGTCGACCACGTTCATTCGAACTCCCTGTCCGGCTCCTTCTCCGGCTCGGTATCTCCCAATTCAACCCCTTTGAGCATGCCGTAATAGGCACTCATCGGTAGCTCGGGCGTGATCACCAGCTGCCTGCCGCGCAACTCGAACCGGATGTGTGAACCAGGACCGATGCCCAGCTTGGCCCGCATCGCTGCCGGCAGGGTCACCTGCCCCTTGCTCGAAACCACTGCTTCCGTCTTCATTGCCCATCCT
>JBIKTP010000634.1:0-2666 GCA_044348035.1 Burkholderiaceae bacterium | reverse complement strand
GGTATTGCGTCGATTCGGCATGCAGCCTGCGCCGGGCGTGCGCCTGACGCTCGTGTGCACCGATCCGCATACGCCGTATTCCGGCATGTTGCCCGGTTACGTGGCTGGCCACTACGGCTACGACGATGTCCATATCGACCTCGGGCGTCTGGCCGGGTTTGCCCGCGCACGGTTCCTGTGCGCCGAGGTGACAGGCATCGACCGGGTCGCGCGCGAGGTGCGGCTGCGCGACCGGCCGGCCATCCGTTACGACCTGGTCTCGATCAACACCGGCTCGACACCCCAGATGGCGACCGTGGCCGGTGCTGCTGCTCACGCGGTGCCGGTCAAGCCCATCACCGGCTTCCACCAGCGCTGGCTGGCCCTGTTGCAGCGCGTGCGAGCACATGCGGGCCCGATGACGATTGCCGTGGTGGGCGGCGGCGCCGGCGGTGTCGAGCTGCTGCTGGCGATGCAGTACCGCCTGACGCAGGAGCTGCGCGCACTCGGGCGTGATCCTGCCGGCCTGGTGTTTCACCTCTTCACCAGCGACGACCGTCTGCTGGCCACCCACAGCGCCGGTGTGCGCAGGCGCTTCGACGCCGTCTTGCAGGAGCGTGGTGTGCAGGTGCAGCGGTCTGCCCGGATCGAGGAAGTGACGGCCAGCGCCGTGCGCACGCAGTCGGGCGACTGGCTGGCGGTGGACGAAACCGTCTGGGTCACGCAGGCCGGTGGTGCGGCCTGGCTGCGGGAAACCGGCCTGGCGCTGGATGCGGCCGGGTTCGTGGTGGTGAATCCGTACCTGCAGTCGGTGAGCGACCCGGCGGTGTTCGCGGCCGGTGATGTCGCCAGCCTGCAGGACCAGCCCCTGGAGAAGGCGGGCGTATTTGCCGTGCGCATGGGGGTCCCGCTGGCCGGCAACCTTCGCCGTGCCCTGGTATCCCGGCCGCTGCAGGCCTACCGGCCGCAGCACCGCTGGCTGGCGCTGATCAGCACGGGCGACCGTCATGCAGTGGCTTCGCGCGGCGCGCTGGGCTTTGCCGGCGCCTGGGTGTGGCGCTGGAAGGACTGGATCGACCGGCGCTTCATGCAGCGCTTCTCGGAGTTCCCTGCGATGGCAGCGCCGGCTGCGGCCGAAGCTGCATGGAGTTCGCCAATCTCCCTCACGCCTGAGGAGTCCCTGCAGGCACTCGCCGCACAGGCCATGCGGTGTGGCGGTTGTGGCGCCAAGGTGGGCGCGTCGGTGCTGGCGCGCACGCTGGCAGGTCTGGCACCCTTGCAGCGCGACGATGTGCTGATCGGCCTGGAGTCGCCCGACGACGCGGCCGTGGTGCGTGTGCCTGCCGGCAAGGCCCTGGTGCAGACGGTGGACTTTTTCCGCGCGTTCTATGACGACCCTTATCTGCTGGGCCGCATCGCCGCCAACCATGCACTGGGGGACATCTATGCCATGGGTGCCGAGCCGCAGACCGCGCTGGCACTGGCCACGCTCCCGGCGGGCCTGGATGCGCAGGTGGGCCAGGAACTGCGGCAGATGCTTGCCGGTGCGATCGGGGTGCTGCATGCGGCGGGTTGCGCGCTGGTCGGCGGGCATACCAGCGAGGGCCAGGAACTGGCGCTGGGTTTTGCGGTCAACGGTCTGGTGGACGCCGACCTGCAGGGGCTTGTGCGCAAGAGTGGAATGCGCCCGGGGGACCGCCTGATCCTGACCAAGCCTCTGGGCACCGGAACGCTGATGGCGGCGCACGCGCAGCTGGCTGCGCGCGGACGCTGGGTGCAGGAAGCGCTGCGCAGCATGGCGCAGTCCAGCCGCGATGCCGCGCGCATCCTGCGTGAGCACCAGGCCACCGCCTGCACCGATGTCACCGGCTTTGGCCTGGTCGGGCATCTGGTCGAGATGGCGCGCCCCTCGGGTGTGGATGTCCGCGTCGACCTGGCCGCGCTGCCCATGCTGGACGGCGCGCGCGACGTTGCGGGGCGCGGTTTCGTCAGTTCACTGCAGCCCGAAAACCTGCGTGCGCGCCATGCGCTTCGCAATGCCCAGGCGTTTGCGCAGCACGCGGCCTATTCGCTGCTGTTCGACCCGCAAACCGCAGGCGGTCTGTTGGCCAGTGTGCCGGCCGCGCAGGCGCAGGACTGCCTTGCGGCCTTGCATGGGGCCGGGTATCTGGCGGCGGCGCTGATTGGAGAGGTGCTGCCCGCACAGGATGCAGACGCACCCTTGATCCTGGCCGCCTGACCCGGCCGCCTCCCGCGCTGCGGCGCGCACACCAAGACCTGGCAGATCAGCCGGCCAGTTTCTGGCGCAGCATGTCACCGGCCTGCTGCGGATTGGCCTTGCCCTTGCTCGCCTTCATCACCATGCCGACCAGCGCGTTGAAGGCCTTGTCCTTGCCCTGGCGGAATTCGTCGACCGATTTCGCGTTGGCAGCAATGACCTCGTCGATGATCTTCTCCAGCGCGCCGGAGTCGTTCATCTGCCGCAGCCCCAGCGCTTCGATCACGGCATCGACATCCTCGTCAGGCTTGTTCCAGAGCGCATCGAAGACCTGCCGGGCGGCATTGTTGGAGATGGTGCCATCGGCAATGCGCTGGATCAGCCGGGCCAGCATGGCGGCCGTCACCGGTGCGGCGCAGGCCCGCATGTCGCCTGCATTGAGCCTGCGCGAGACTTCGCCCATGGCCCA
>JBIKTP010000633.1:0-2670 GCA_044348035.1 Burkholderiaceae bacterium | reverse complement strand
CGGCAAGGGTTGCGAACCGGGTCGCCGACCACGGCGCCAAAGTGCTTCGCAGCGCCCTCGCCCGCCACGACCGCGCCACCCTGGTGGCCGCCACCGGAATGAGCCAGCTGGCCATGCTCGGGCAACTGGCGACGTTGCACGATATCGAATGGCGCCGGGTCACCGTGTTTCACCTGGACGAATACATCGGCCTGCCGGGGACCCACCGCGCGAGCTTCCGGCACTACCTGCGCGAACGCTTCCTCGAGCGTCTGCCCCAGGCACC
Organism: Burkholderiaceae bacterium; assembly: GCA_044348035.1. Taxonomy (GTDB): domain Bacteria; phylum Pseudomonadota; class Gammaproteobacteria; order Burkholderiales; family Burkholderiaceae_C; genus CAISIP01. Next base: position 2,405 of record JBIKTP010000633.1, on the reverse strand, counting down.
GGAGTTCATCGGCATCCAGGGTGACGCCAGCGACCTTGCCGCAGAGATCGCCCGGCTGAACGCTTTGCTGGGCGAGCGCCGCGTCGACCTGTGTTTTGCAGGGGTCGGCGACAACGCACATCTGGCCTTCAATGATCCGCCCGCCGACTTCATGACGGATGCGCCCTATATCGAGGTCCGACTCGACCAGACCTGCCGCCAGCAGCAGGCGGGCCAGGGCTGGTTCACACATGTGGACGAGGTTCCGCGACGCGCGATCTCGATGTCCATCCGTCAGATCCTGCGCAGCGACTGCCTGCTGCTCACCGTCACCGGGGCACGCAAGGCGCGGGCCTTGCGCGGCATGGTCGAAGGGCCGGTCGACCCGGACTGCCCGGCATCGGCGGTGCAGAACCACAACGGTTGCTGGGTCTACATCGACGCCGCGGCAGCAGGGGAACTGAGCGCCATGCCACCGGTGACTCAGTGACTTCCGGTGGACGCGCCGCTGAACCTGATGGGCGCGCGGGCCGGTTTCGCGGCTGCGCTTCTTCAGGACCAGGCCGGCAGGCACTCCGCGGAGCGGCTGTCCCCCGCGGCTGCCTATGGCAGCCAGTTCCTCCTTCACGCCGCTCCGCAGAGTGCCTGCCGTCCTGATCCCACCTGCCAGTTGGCGCACCCCGCTGGGTATGCCACTGCGCTCGCTGCCGGTGAGGCTGGGGCAGGCGTCTGCGCGAAGTAAAGGGGGAGCCGGGCGCCGCAGGCGAACGGCGGAGGACATTCGCGCAGGCGCCTGCCCCAGCCTCGCCGGCCCGCCAAAAGCATTGGTGCGCACCGCGTGAACAGACCGCTATCGCAACCGGTGCCGCAAAGAAGCCTGCACGCACAAGACATTCACGCACTGCGCTCCAGCACACTCCGCCCCGCCGCCACTTCGAACGCAGCCAGGGTGCGGATGCCGGTCTCGCGCCGGGTGACATCGTCCACCACACGCAAACGGGTCCGCAGATGCGTGGGAGTGAACTCGGTCACTCCATACCCGTGCTCATGGCCATCGGCGAACACGAAATGCGGGTTCTCGGCCAGACGCTGCGGCATCTGCGCGTTGCCGCCGCCACGCGACGTGATGCTGGTGCCGCAGAACTCCACCCCGACACTGGCGCTGGAGGGGCGCGCATAGTCGGCCTTGACATGGCCCACCCAGTTGGCATGCAGGTCGCCTCCCAGGACCACCGGGTTCGGCACGCGGTGGCGCTGCAAGGCATCGGTCAACCGGGTACGGGCTGCGGAGTAACCGTCCCAGCCGTCATTGGTCAACACCTCGCCCGCGCCAGGCCGGAAGTCGCGCTGGCCGAACACCGTCTGCTGCGCGATCACGCTCCATATGCCCTGGGCCGTGTCCTGGCGCGCCAGCGACTGCTCCAGCCAGCGCTCCTGGGCGGCGCCGAGAAGACTGCGCCGCGGATCTTTCCAGGCGGGGCAGTCCGCCGGGTTCACCGTGCTGGAGCCAGGAAGGCCATCGCGGGTACAGACCTGCACATCGCGGTGCTGGCGACCATCGAGCAGGTGCAGGCTGGCCAGGCGGCCGATCTGCAGACGGTCATGCACCCGCACCGAGGCCCCTGCCCCACCGCTGGCACGGACGAAGGCGGAGGGCCTCAGGGGCATGTGCTCGTACCACGCCTGGTAGGCCGCGCTGCGCCGGCGCCCGAAGTCGGCGGGCGACGCGGGGTCGCGCAGACCACTGTTGCCAGGGTGTGCGCCGGCGTAGTCGTTCTGCACCTCATGGTCGTCCCAACCCATGATCCAGGGGCAAGCCTGGTGCATGCCCTGTAGGTCCTTGTCGGACTTGTACAGTGCGTAACGCCTGCGGTAGTCGTCCAGCGTGAGCACCCAACCGCCGTCGGGCTGGCGCAGCCGGCTACCCGTGCCCGGGTATTCGTACAGATAGTCTCCCAGAAAAAGCACGGCGTCGACCGCCTCGTCACGCAGATGGCTCCAGGCGGAAAAGTAGCCGTCTTCCCACTTCTGGCAGGACGCGTAAGCCATGCGCCAGCGGTCCACCACGGCGTCGGTCGCCGGCAGCGTGCGGGTACGACCCACCGGGCTGACCGCAGCACCCACCATGAACCGATAGAAATACCAGCGGCCAGGAAGCAGGCCTTGCACCTCGGCGTGCACCGAATGCGCCAGGTCGGCTTCGGCCTGCACCTGGCCGCGGCGCACCATCCCCTTGAAGTGCTCGTCGTGTGCGATTTCCCACTGGACGGTTACCGGGCCGGCCGCGGCGAGCGCTGCGGCATTCGCCCGGTCGACCTGGACCAGACGGGTCCACAGCACCACCGAGTCGGGACCCGGCGAACCGCTGGCCACTCCCAGCACGAACGGGTCCTCGGGCCAGCGCACCTGGCTCCATGCACTGCGTG
>JBIKTP010000632.1:0-2675 GCA_044348035.1 Burkholderiaceae bacterium | reverse complement strand
GGAGTCGAGGCGCTGCGGGAACATGGCGGATCAGTCCTCGTCCAGGGAATCGAAGGCGGAGTCGGATGCCGACGCGCCCGGCTCCATGGGCGCATGGGGGTAACGCTTGATCGCCGCGCGAAAGATATCCACCACGGTGCCAGGCTGGTCCATGCTGACATGCAGATCCTTCAACAGGCCGTCCCGCAAGCCGTAGACCCAGCCATGGACGGTGACTTTCTGACCGCGCTCCCAGGCATCCTGCAGGACGGTCGACAGCGCGACATTGCCGACCTGCTCGATCACGTTGATCTCGCACAGCGCATCTTCCTGCTGCTCGGTCGGCAGGTGATCGATGCGTTTGCGGTGCCGCAGCTTCAGATCGCTGATGTGGCGCAACCAGTTGTCGGCCAGGCCGATGCGCAAACCCTGCAAAGCCGCGCGCACGCCGGCGCAGCCATAGTGGCCAACGACCATGATGTGCTGCACCTTCAGGTGCTCGACAGCGAACTGGATGGTCGACAGCGCATTGAGATCGGAGTGCACCACCACATTGGCGATATTGCGGTGGACGAATACCTCGCCGGGCTCCAGCCCGGTGATTTCGTTGGCAGGCACACGGCTGTCGGAACAGCCGATCCACATGTAGCGCGGCTTTTGCTGCGCCAGCAGCCCCGTGAAAAACCCCGGTCGCTCTCGCTCCATGCGCGCGGCCCAGGCTCGGTTGTGGTCCAGCAGGGTTTGGGTGTCGATGGTCATGGGCGGATTGTGCCGTCTGGCGGAGGCTTGCGGCCCCGTCACATGGTTTCGGCGAACAGTTCGCGGCCGATCAACATCCGGCGGATCTCGCTGGTACCCGCACCTATTTCATACAGCTTGGCGTCTCGCCACAGACGGCCCATCGGATAGTCGTTGATGTAGCCGTTGCCGCCGAAGATCTGAACACCCTCGCCAGCCATCCAGGTGGCCTTTTCCGCGCACCACAGGATCACCGAAGCGCAGTCCTTGCGGACCTGACGCACGTGCTGGGACCCGAGGGCGTCGAGGTTCTTGCCAACCGTGTAGCAGTAGGCACGACCCGCCTGGAGCACGGTGTACATGTCGGCGATCTTGCCCTGGATCAGCTGAAACTCGCCAATGCTCTGGCCGAACTGCTTGCGATCGTGGATGTAGGGCACCACGTTGTCCATCACGGACTGCATGATGCCGATCGGGCCGGCCGACAGGACGGCACGCTCGTAGTCGAGCCCGCTCATCAGCACCCTGGCGCCACTGTTGAGCCCACCCAGGATGTTGGAGGCAGGCACCTCGACATTCTGGAACACCAGTTCGCCGGTGGAACTGCCGCGCATGCCCAGCTTGTCCAGCTTCTGGGCGATCGAGAACCCTTTCATGCCTTTCTCGATCAGGAAGGCGGTGACACCGCGGGCGCCCAACTCCGGTTCGGTCTTGGCGTAGACGACCAGCGTGTCGGCGTCAGGCCCGTTGGTGATCCAGAACTTGCTGCCGTTGAGCAGGTAATAGCCACCCTTGTCCTCGGCGCGCAGTTTCATCGAAATCACATCACTGCCAGCGCCGGGCTCGCTCATCGCCAGCGCGCCAATATGCTCGCCGCTGATCAGCCTGGGCAGGTACCTCTGGCGCTGCTCCTCGGTCCCATTGCGCTTGATCTGGTTCACACACAGGTTGCTGTGCGCCCCGTAACTCAGGCCGACCGAGGCCGACGCGCGGCTGATCTCCTCCATGGCGATCATGTGCGCCAGATACCCCATGCCGGCGCCGCCGTACGCCTCGTCGACGGTGATGCCAAGCACCCCCAGTGCACCCATCTTGGGCCACAGGTCCATGGGGAACTGGTCGCTGCGATCGATATCGGCCGCACGGGGCGCGATCTCTGCCTGGGCAAACTCGCGCACGGCGTCCCGCAGGGCATTGATATCTTCGCCGAGTTGGAAATCGAGTCCGGGCAGGTTCATGGGGAGTCTCCTGGGTGATCGGTGGAAAAAAGGGACCGTCTGCTCAATACGCCATCGCAACCGGCAACAGTGTCTGCTGCATCAGGGCGCAGTCGGATCGGGAACCGTCCGCGGCCACATGCACCACCTCGGCCGTGGTCACGATGATGCGCTTGCCGCCACGCACGACGCGACCGGTGGCATGGAGGGTGCCGCCCTGGCGCGCCTGGAGGAAGTTGATCTTGTATTCGACCGTCGTCACCTCCATGCCCGCTGGTGCCACAGTCAGTGCCGCATAACCGCCGGCAATGTCTGCCAGAGCGCCCATCGCCCCCCCGTGAAAACCGCCTTGCTGCTGTGTCACCTTGTCCGAATACGGCAGCGCGACCTCGCAAAGACCGGGGCCGACACGCACGAGCTGCGCGCCCAGATGCGCCATCATGCCCTGGCGAAGAAAACTCGCCAGAACGCGCTGGTGCAGGGCGGTGTGGTCCACGGCGGGGCGAGTGCTTGGAGTTGTCATGGCGGCGTAACGCAGTGATTGACGTTTACGTAAACGTCAATTATGCGTGAACTGGAGGGCACTGTCACCCGCGAACCAGCGGTCTCAAACAGCGGGGGGCGCCTTCGCGGCCTTGTTCAGCAGCGCACGCGCTTCTCGTTCATGGGCCTTGACCTCCTCCAGGTTGGCGACAAGATCCGCCATCTGCTCTTCCAGAGCCTTGCGGTGCGCAGCCAGGA
>JBIKTP010000630.1:0-2676 GCA_044348035.1 Burkholderiaceae bacterium | reverse complement strand
AATCCGTAACCCGGATGCACAGCCTGCGCGCCAGATGCCTTGGCGGCCTCCAGGATGCGCTCCCAGCGCAGATAACTCTCGCGCGGGGCGCTGGCGCCGATGTGCACGGCTTCGTCACAGGCCGCGACATGCTTGGCGCTGGCATCGGCATCGGAATACACGGCGACGGACTTCACCCCCATGCGACGGGCGGTGGCGGCAACGCGGCAGGCAATCTCGCCGCGATTGGCAATCAGAATCTTGTTGAACATGCAAATCCTCAAAAAGCCGGTGAGGGCTTGAACCAGGTCGCCAGGCGGCGGCCGATGGCGCGCAAAAACTTGAACAGCAGCACGATCAACACGACCGTGAGTACCAGCGTGACCACCAGGGCTGCGCCAAACAGCAGGGGGTGCTGCACCGCGAGCCACAGTGCGCCCACCACCAACCCGTCCTCCAGCAGGCTCACTGCCACATTGGAGAACGGCTCTGGCGACGTGTTGACGGCCGCGCGTGTGGTCGCCTTGCCTGCCAGCGAGGTGGCTGCCAGCGAGCCGCCCAGCAGGCCGGCCACCACCGCCATGGTGGCGTTGTCGGCGCCGAAGACACCCGCAGCCAGTGCGGCGCCACCGGGTACGCGGACCACGGAATTCAGCACGTCCCACAGGCTGTCGAGGCCCGGGATCTTGTCGGCGAAAAACTCCACGAACAGCATGGCGCCGCTGGCGGCCAGCATCGCCGGATGCTGCAGCACCTGCAATCCGCTGGGCAGCGCGATCCACCCCATCTGACCGGCCATGCCGGCCATGAACAGCACGGCATAGAGCCGAAGGCCGCTGGCCCATCCCAGGGCGGCCGCAAGAGCCAGCAAGGCCGGCATGTCCATGGCCTGCACACCCCGCGACGCCACGGCCTCTGCCGGGGCGATCAGGGCATGCCAGAAGGCCAGCAGGCTGTCCATGGCTACATCCGGAAGATGCCGAAGCGGGTGTCCGGGATCGGCGCGTTCAGCGACGCACTCAGGCCCAGCGCCAGCACGCGGCGGGTGTCGGCGGGATCGATGACGCCATCGTCCCACAGGCGGGCGGTGGCGAAATACGGGTGGCCCTGCTCCTCGTACTGGCGCCGGATCGGGGCCTTGAACGCCTCTTCGTCCTCGACGCTCCAGCGGTCGCCGCGGGCTTCGATGCCGTCGCGCCGCACGGTCGCCAGCACGGCAGCCGCCTGGTCACCCCCCATCACCGAGATGCGGGCGTTGGGCCACATCCACAGGAAACGGGGCGAATACGCGCGGCCGCACATGCCGTAATTGCCGGCCCCGAAACTGCCGCCGATGATGATCGTGAACTTGGGCACGGAGGCGGTGGCCACGGCCGTCACCATCTTGGCGCCGTTGCGCGCGATGCCTTCGTTCTCGTACTTGCGCCCGACCATGAAGCCGGTGATGTTCTGCAGGAACACCAGGGGCACCTTGCGCTGGCAGCACAGCTCGATGAAGTGGGCACCCTTCAGGGCCGATTCGCTGAAAAGGATGCCGTTGTTGGCGATGATGCCCACCGGCATGCCCTCCACACGCGCGAAGCCGCAGACCAGCGTGGTGCCGTAACGCGCCTTGAACTCGTCGAACACCGAGTCATCCACGATGCGCGCGATGATCTCGCGCACGTCAAAGGGCTTGCGGGTATCGACCGGAATCACGCCATACAGCTCCTGGGCATCCAGGCGTGGCGGCTGGGGGGGCGTCAGGCTCACCTCGACCTGCTTGCGGGCATTGAGATTCCTGACGGCCTGGCGCGCGATCGACAGCGCATGCATGTCGTTCTCCGCCAGATGGTCTGCCACACCCGACAGGCGGGTATGGACGTCTCCGCCGCCCAGGTCTTCGGCGCTGACCACCTCGCCGGTGGCGGCCTTGACCAGCGGCGGCCCGCCCAGGAAGATGGTGCCCTGGTTGCGCACGATGATGCTCTCGTCGCTCATCGCAGGCACATAGGCGCCACCGGCCGTGCAGCTGCCCATCACCACGGCGATCTGGGCGATGCCCTGTGCGCTCATGGTCGCCTGGTTGAAAAAGATGCGGCCAAAGTGGTCGCGGTCGGGAAACACCTCGTCCTGGTTGGGCAGGTTGGCCCCGCCCGAGTCCACCAGGTAGATGCAGGGCAGGTGGTTCTGCGCCGCCACTTCCTGCGCGCGCAGGTGCTTCTTGACCGTCATGGGGTAGTAGGTGCCCCCTTTGACGGTCGCGTCGTTGCACACCACCATGCAGTCGACACCACTCACGCGGCCGATGCCGGCGATCAGGCCGGCACACGGTGCGCTGTCGGTGCCATCGCGGTCGGGATACAGGCCCAGGGCCGCCAGCGGGCTGAGCTCCAGGAATGGCGTGCCGGGGTCCAGCAGCATCTGCACGCGCTCGCGTGGCAGCAGCTTGCCGCGGGCCGTGTGTTTGGCCCGGGCGGCCTGGCCACCGCCCTCCTGGGCCTTGGCGATCTGGGCATTCAGGTCCGCCACCAGGGCGCGCATCGCCTGGGCATTGGCCTGGAAATCCGCCGCGCGGGGGTTGAGTCGGGACTCGAGGACGGGCATGGGACAGCTTTCTGAGAAAAGGTTAGCGCATCAGGGCCGGCAGTTCTGCCATGTCCTGGAACACCCAGGAGGCGCCGGCCGCACGCAGCTTGGCTCCGTCCCCGTTGGGCG
>JBIKTP010000631.1:0-2676 GCA_044348035.1 Burkholderiaceae bacterium | reverse complement strand
AAGGACCCCACCGCCATGGGCTGGCCCCAGAGCGTGGCGCTGATGGGCGAGCTGGAACTGTCCAAGCTCGTTCCCCAGACACGGGTGCACACCGGCCTGCTGTGGGGCCTGGGCCTGGCAGTGGCCGCATGGGCGCTGATGCGCTACACCGTTCCGGGCTTCGACATCCGTGCCGTGGGCGCGAACGTCCGGGCCGCGCAGTTTGCCGGGGTGCCGGTGACCCGTACCGTCGTGCTGGTGGCGATGTTGTCCGGGGCGCTGGCCGGCCTGGCCGGTGCGATCGAAGTGGCTGGGCGCACCAGCTACGTGACACTGGACATGTCGCCCGGCTATGGCTACTCGGGCATCGTGATAGCGATGCTCGCTGCGCTGCACCCGCTGGGGGTGGTGCTGGCCAGCATCTTCGTGGCGGGCATCCTGGTGGGCGCGGACAGCATGAGCCGCGCCATCGGTGTGCCGACCTACATTGCCGACGTGATCGTGGCGGCCTCGCTGCTGTCGGTGCTGGTCGCCACCCTGCTCACGCAGTACCGGGTGCGCCTGCGATGAGCGATCTGGCCGATATCCTGATGAACCAGTCTTTCTGGGTCGCCGTGCTGCGCATCGCCACGCCGCTGATCCTCGGCACGCTGGGCGTGTTGTTGTGCGAACGTGCAGGCGTGCTGAATCTCGGCATCGAGGGCATCATGGTCGCGGGGGCCTTCACCGGCTGGCTGGCGGTCTATGCCGGCGCCCCGTTGTGGGGCGGCGTGGCAGTGGCAGCGCTGACGGGCGCCGTGTTCGGACTGCTGCACGCCGGCCTGACGGTCGGACTGGCGCTGTCGCAGCATGTCTCCGGCCTGGGCGTGACGCTGCTCGCCACCGCGCTGAGCTATTTCGGGTACCGGGTGAGCTTCCCGAAGGTGAGCACGCCACCGACCATCACCCCCTTCGGCGACATGGACTGGCTGGGCCTGCCGGTGCTGGCCCAGCAGACACCGCTGACCCTGCTGGCCTTGCTGCTGGTGCCGGCCACAGCCTATCTGCTCTACCGCACGCCCGCCGGCCTGGCGGTGCGCATGGTGGGCGAAAACCCGCAGGCCGCGGAAGGCCAGGGGGTGTCGGTGGCGGGTGTGCGCACCGCCGCGATCGTGGCCGGGTCCGCACTGATGGGCGTGGCGGGCTCGTTCCTGACGCTGTCGGCATTCAATGCGTTTTTCTTCAACATGGTCAACGGGCGGGGCTGGATCTGTGTGGCGCTGGTGGTGTTTGCCTCCTGGCGGCCGGGCAAGGCCCTGCTGGGCGCCCTGCTGTTCGCATTTTTCGACGCACTGCAGCTGCGCCTGCAACAATCCGGCGACGCGGTGCTGCCCTACCAGATGTACCTGATGCTGCCTTATCTGTTGTCGATCGTGGCGCTGGTGCTGGTGGCCCGAAAGGCCAGTTATCCCCAGGCGCTCATGAAGCCGTACCGCAAGGGCGAACGCTAGAATCCCGGCTCGCCCGGCGGACTCCTTCCCAACCCGTTTCAACAGCCTTCCCCCATGACCGCACGGCAACCCTCCACCCCGGCGACCGATGCCGCGCTCGCGGTCGAGGTCCGAAACGCCTCGCTGATCTACAACCCCCAGGAAGCGCCGGTCCACGCGCTGTCCGACATCGACCTGGCGATCCGACCGGGGGAGTTCGTCTCGCTGATCGGGCCCTCGGGCTGCGGCAAGACCACCCTGCTGCGCGTGATCGCCGACCTGGAGCACATCACCTCGGGCTCGGTACTGGTCAACGGCGTGTCGCCACATGATGCACGGCTGGCCAGGGCCTATGGCTACGTGTTCCAGGCGCCGGCCTTGTTTCCCTGGCGCACCGTGCTGGGCAACGTGCGCCTGCCGCTGCAGATCCAGGGGCGCAGCGCCGACGAGAGCCATCGGATCGCCATGGAGCAACTGGCGCGGGTCGGACTCACCGGTTTCGAGGGCAAGTACCCCTGGCAGTTGTCGGGTGGCATGCAGCAGCGGGTGTCGATAGCGCGGGCGCTGTCCTTCGAACCGCGCATCCTGATGATGGACGAGCCTTTCGGCGCGCTGGACGAGATCACGCGCGACCGGCTCAACGAGCAGCTGCAGCAGCTGTGGCAGCGCGAACGGCGCACCGTGGTGTTCGTCACCCATTCGATTGCCGAGGCGGTGTACCTGTCCTCGCGCATCGTGGTGATGTCGCCGCGCCCCGGGCGCATCGTGCGGGTCATCGACTCGCCACTGCCCGATGCCCGCACCCTGGACATGCGGGACTCGCCGGAATTCGTGGCGGTGGCCCATGCCGTACGGGAGGCCCTGGCCGATGGCCACCACGACTAGCCTGCCCGCCCCTCCCCTGGGCCAGCGCCTGGTACAGCAGGGTCTGCCGGTGCTGGTGGTGCTGGGAGCCATCGTCCTGCTGTGGTACGGCCTGACGGTCTGGCTCAATGCGGCAGGGGCCATCGAGCGTGTCCTGCCGTCCGACAGCCCCTGGACCTGGCAGGACCTGGTCGCCGCCACCATGGACATGCAGCGGCCCGTGATGCCGGCGCCCCATCAGGTGGCGACGGATCTCTACACCAGCCTCACCGGCAACCCCCTGGACTCGCCGCGCAACCTGCTGTTCCATGTGGCGGTCACCGCGCAATCGACTCTGGTCGGCTTCGTCATGGGTACGGTGCTG
>JBIKTP010000629.1:0-2677 GCA_044348035.1 Burkholderiaceae bacterium | reverse complement strand
TGTGTTCGGCACGCTCAATATGGCCCGCGCAGCCATCGAGGCGGGGGTGGCGAATTTCGTGCTGGTGTCCACCGACAAGGCGGTGCGGCCCACGAACGTGATGGGCGCCAGCAAGCGCATGGCCGAACTGGTGCTGCAGGCCCTGTCTGAATTCCAGCAGGGTGCCGGCACGCGTTTCTCGATGGTGCGCTTCGGCAATGTGCTGGGCTCCAGCGGCAGCGTCGTGCCCCTGTTCCGTTCGCAGCTGGCGAGCGGTGGCCCGCTCACGGTGACCCATCCGGAGGTGACGCGTTATTTCATGACCATCCCCGAGGCAGCGCAGCTGGTGCTGCATGCCGGCGCCATGGCCGGCGGCGGCGAGGTGTTCGTGCTCGACATGGGGCAGCCGGTGCGCATCATGGAACTGGCCCGGCGCATGGTCGAGCTGTCGGGCCTGCGGGTGCGCGACGAGGCGCACCCGCAGGGCGACATCGAGATCACCATCACCGGCCTGCGCCCTGGCGAGAAGCTGTACGAGGAACTGCTGATCGGCGACGATCCTTCGCGCACCGAGCACCCGCGGATCATGAAGGCGCATGAGGAGTTCCTCTCATGGTCCGACCTGCTGGTCCAGCTCGAGGCGCTGCGCGACGCGGTGGACAGCGGCGATGTGCCCGCGATCAAGGCGGTGCTCAAGACCTGCGTGCATGGCTACGTCGAGGCCCCCAACTCCGAGTTGCAGGCGCTGTCGCTCTGAGCTGGCGGCCCGCGCGGGCTGTTGCACAATCCGGCTTTGACAGCACTTCACTTTCACGCCCATGACCGACACCTCCTCCATTGCACCGCGCGACAAGGCCGAGATCCTGGCGCAGGCCCTGCCCTACATCCGCAAGTTCCATGGCAAGACCATGGTCATCAAGTACGGCGGCAACGCCATGACCGACCCGGAGCTGCAGGCCGACTTCGCGGAAGACGTGGTGCTGCTCAAGCTGGTTGGCATCAATCCGGTCGTGGTGCATGGTGGTGGCCCGCAGATCGAGAACGCACTCAACCGGCTGGGCAAGAAGGGCGAGTTCATCCAGGGCATGCGGGTGACCGATGCCGAAACCATGGAAGTCGTCGAGTGGGTGCTGGGCGGCGAGGTGCAGCAGGACATCGTGGGCCTGATCAACCAGGCCGGCGGCAAGGCCGTGGGCCTCACCGGGCGCGATGGCGCCATGATCCGGGCCCAGAAACTCAAGATGGTGGACCAGAAGGACCCCAGCAAGGAGCATGACGTCGGGCAGGTCGGCGACATCGTCAGCATCGACCCCGGCGTGGTGCGTGCGCTGCAGGACGATGCCTTCATCCCGGTCATCAGCCCGATCGGGTTCGGCCAGCACAACGAAAGCTACAACATCAACGCCGATGTGGTGGCCGGCAAGCTGGCCTCGGTGCTGGCGGCCGAGAAACTGGTGCTGCTGACGAACACGCCGGGCGTGCTCGACAAGTCGGGCAAGCTGCTGACCGACCTTTCGGCCCGCGCGATCGACGAGATGTTTGCCGATGGCACCATCCACGGCGGCATGCTGCCCAAGATCTCCTCGGCGCTGGATGCCGCCAAGAGCGGCGTGCATTCGGTGCACATCATCGACGGCCGGGTGCCGCATGCGCTGCTGCTCGAAATCCTGACCGACCAGGCCTTCGGCACCATGATCCGCTCCCACTGAGGCGCGTTGCGGGAGCGGGTAAACCCGGACTTTGCCGTATGCGAGAATGTTTTTAGACGCCATGCAAGACGATCCGAACAGCCCCGCCGCCGAAGATGTTTCCGCCGACATTGCCGGCGATGCTCCCCGCGCCACCCGCAAGCGCCCCAAGCCGGGCGAACGCCGTGTGCAGATCCTGCAGGCGCTGGCCGAGATGCTGCAGCAACCGGGTGCCGAGCGCATCACGACGGCAGCTCTGGCGGCCCGCCTCGGTGTCAGCGAGGCCGCGCTCTACCGGCATTTCGCCAGCAAGGCGCAGATGTTCGAGGGCCTGATCGAGTTCATCGAGCAGTCGGTGTTCACCCTGGTCAACCACATCGCCGAACGCGAGCAGGCCGCGCCCGATGCCACGTCCGGTGCGCGCCATGCGTCCAAGGTGGTGGCCATGGTGCTGCAATTCGCCGAGAAGAACCCGGGCATGACCCGTGTCATGGTGGGTGACGCGCTGGTGTTCGAGAACGAACGCCTGCAGCAGCGCATGAACCAGTTCTTCGACAAGATCGAGGCCACCCTGCGCCAGGGCCTGCGCCTCAGCGCCGATGCGTCCGGCTCGGCGACACCGACGGTGGATGCCCAGGTGCTGGCGTCGGTGCTCACGGCCTTCATGGTCGGGCGGCTGCACCGCTTCGCCCGTTCAGGGTTCAAGCGCGCGCCTACCGAGCACCTGGAGGCCAGCCTGGGCGCGATGCTGTAGGACTTGCGCCCCGGGCGACGCGCTCACCGCGCCTTCAGACCGACCTTTGCGCCGGCATCCTGCAGTTCCTGCCAGGTCTGCGCATCGACGCTGATTCCGGTTTTCTCGCGTTGCAGGCGGGCATGGCGCTCCGGTGCGCCCGCGATCTGTACTTCCTCGAAACCCGGTGCCACCGGGCCGGACTGCACCCAGTCCACGAAGGCCCGGGCCTCCTGCTCGAACACGGCCTGTGTTCCCAGGCGCGCCGGGTCGATCA
>JBIKTP010000628.1:0-2680 GCA_044348035.1 Burkholderiaceae bacterium | reverse complement strand
CTGATGAAGCGCGGGGAATCGATCCGGGGTGTTGTCCTCTACTGATGTGTGGCCGGGCGGGCCACCCTGCACGAGGCACCTGCGCAGCGCAGGCTCAGTGCGAACGCGGCTGCGGACCGGGTCCGCGTCCGGCGATATGGCGGAAGGTGATGCGCCCCTTGGTCAGGTCGTAGGGGGAGAGTTCGATCGACACCTTGTCGCCCGCGATGATGCGGATGTGGTGCTTGCGCATCTTGCCGCCGGTGTAGGCCACCAGCTGATGGCCGTTGTCAAGGGTCACGCGAAAGCGCGAATCGGGCAGCACCTCGGTGATCAACCCACTCATCTCAATCAGTTCTTCTTTGGCCATGGCCGTTACTCCGGTGGGTTTGTTGTGGTAGCGGGGAGACTGCGGATGGACGTTGCGGATGGTCAGGCAAGACCGGTGACACCGGCCGTTGCCTCGAGGAGCAGTCATCTCCACCAGCCGCACGACGCAAGGACTGCCCACGCCCTGCAGGGGACCGGCCGCCAACAGCAGCACCGGCACACAAGCTGCGGATTATATCGCCCGGCCTTGCTGCGGGCCCCTGGGGAAGCTCCAGGCAGAGCATTCCTGGCCGCCGAGGCACCCCGGACACCATGGAGCTGAACACCGAAACCGTTGCAGCGCCTGCGCGCACGGCGGCAACCGTGGTCGTGCTGCGCAATTCACGGGCAGGCCCTGAGGTGCTGCTGCTCAAGCGCCATGGCCTGTCCGACGTACTGGGTGGGGCTTACGTGTTCCCGGGTGGCAAGGTGGACGCGCGGGACGGCTCGCCTGCACTGCAGCGCCATCTTGACCGAACGCCCGCCGAACTTCATGCCCGGCTGCAGGAGTCAGAGGTGGACGCCAGCACCGCCACCAGTCTGTTCGTGGCGGCGATACGGGAGGCCTTCGAGGAGTCCGGCATCCTGTTCGCAGAAGGAATCGGGCATCGAAAGGCGGCAGCAGCACGCGCCATGTTGCATGACGGGCTGGATTTCGGGGACATGCTCGCCAGGCTGTCATTGCGGTTGCAGACGGACGCAGTCCTGCCATGGTCACGCTGGATCACACCCAGGGTACCGATGGTGACCAACAAGCGCTTCGACACGCGCTTTTTCGTGGCACCTGTGCCGGATGGCCAGCAGGCCATGCCCGACAAGCACGAGGCGACCGAATGCCTGTGGATCACACCGCGCGCGGCATTGGAGCGCTACTGGGCTGGAAATCTCGACTTGGCGCCACCACAGATCATGAGCCTGTCGTTCCTGAGCCATTTCCCGGATGTGCCGGCGGTGCTGCGGCAGGCCCGGGCCACCCGCCCTCCCCTGGTGGAGCCGGAACCTTTCCTGCAGGACGGCCTGCGCGTGGTGTGTTACCCCGGCGATGAGCGGCACAGCAGCGCCCGGCGGGCCTTCCCGGGGCCGACACGGCTGACCTATCGCAACAGGCGCTTCGAACCGAACGGCGGCTTTGACTCCCTGTTCGCCTGTGCGCCGGGCTTCTTCGACGTGGACTGAGGCTGCGCCACCCCCAGCAATTCGAGTGGCAGGGCCGTCGTGCTTTTGATCTGCTCCATCGAGAATGCCGAAGAAACTCCCGAAAGCTGTGCCGTGCGGATCAATCGCTTGTAGAACCGGTCATACCCGTCGATGTCGGTGGTGACCACCTTGAGCAGGTAATCCACGTCGCCACTCATGCGATGGAACTCCTGCACCTCGGGCATCGCCACCACGGCCGCCGCGAACTGGGCCAGCCATTTCTCGTCATGCTGGGCCGTGCGCAGGCTGACGAACACCGTCACGGGCAAGCCCACCTGGCGCCGGTCCAGCACGGCCACGCGCCGAGAGATGACGCCTGCATCATCCAGCCGTTTCAGACGTTTCCAGCAGGGTGTGGAGGACAGGCCTACCCTTTCGCCCAGGGCGGCTATGGAGAGGGTCGCGTCGGTCTGCAATGCCGCGAGCAGCGCACGGTCGATGCGGTCAAGTTCGATCATTCTCCTATTCTGCCGTTCGATAGTAGATTTGTCTCCATATTCCTGCTTTCGAGATAGATTAATGGCGAAATTTTCTATCCGGCCTTCCGTAAGCTCACGGCTGGCCAGCGGGCACCTGGGCCGCCTGCGCCAACACACAGCCACAGGGATTCGACATGCAGCACGACATCTACCTGGACGCGAACGCCACGACCCCGGTGCTGCCGGCGGCCGCCCATGCCGCGATGCGCGCCATGCAGTCGACCTACGGCAACCCCAGCAGCAGCCACATGATGGGCCTTCAGGCCCAGGCACTGATGGAGGAGGTACGCACGCGAGCCAGCCGCCTGCTGGACACCGGCGAAGGACGGCTGGTGTTTGTGAGCGGCGCCACCGAAGCCATACAGACAGCCGTGTTCTCCGCCCTGCTGGCGATCCGGGCGCAGCGCCAGAGCGGCAAGGCGACGGGTGGGCTGCTGGTCTACGGCGCCACGGAACACAAGGCCGTGCCGGAATGCATCGCGCACTGGAACAGTGTCCTGGAGCTGGGTCTGGAAATGCGCTGCCTGCCAGTCGACGGCGATGGGCGACACGACCTGTCGGCGCTCGCTGCCATGGCCGCGGACGCCGCACTGGTATGCACCATGGCGGCGAATAACGAAACCGGCGCCCTCTCCGATCTGGTTGGCATCGAACGC
>JBIKTP010000627.1:0-2681 GCA_044348035.1 Burkholderiaceae bacterium | reverse complement strand
CATGATGTATGGCCGCATGCGGGAGGGCTCGTCTCCCGTTCTCAACGCGGTGAGCCTGTTCCTGATGGTCGCCTCGGCCATCCTGGCACTCACCCTGATGCGTCGCCCGGCCGGCAGCGGGGCGGGGGGACGACCCTGACATGCGGGCGCGCCGTGCAGGATTCCGGGAACCGTGATACCTTCTGTTTCATATAGGTTCCAACCCCCAACCGTCAGGTGCACCGATGCGAAGGCCCGCCCTCTACAGCAACTCCACCCCACGGGCCGGCGCCGCGCAGGCTGCGCTGGCGGACGCACCGGCTGCGGTGGCCAAGCCCCCCGGTCGGCTGCGCCGCATGCTGCCTTCTGCCAACGACCCGCGGGTGCTGTGGCTGGCCATCGGCTTGCTGGCCATCTCGCTGGCTGTTGTCGTCAGCCTGCTGCTGCGGCCTGGGGATCGCAAGCTCACGCAGGAGGACATCGACGCCGCCGTCCTCAAGACCCTGGAGACCAACACCCTTCCCTCCGCCGCCGCCAAGGCTGCGGAGGTGATCGCGCCCTCGCTGGTGCGGGTCGTGAGCTACGAGATCGGCGTCAATGGCCGTGACGAGATCGAACGCGGCGTGGGCTCGGGCGTGGTGATCGTCGACAAGGGCATCATCCTGACCAACCTGCATGTGGTGCAGGGGGCAGAGCTCATCAAGGTCACCTTCGCGGACGGGTTGGAGTCCGTCGCCTCGATCCGTTCGGTCCAGCCCGAGAACGACCTCGCGGTGCTGCAGGCGCACAAGATCCCCGACGACCTGACCGCAGCGGCCATGCGCTCCACCAACGACCTCATGCCGGGTGACCAGGTGGTGGCCGTCGGGTTCCCGTTCGGCATCGGGCCCTCCACCTCTGCCGGAGTCATCTCCGGCCTCAAACGCTCCTTCCGTTCGCCCGAAGGCCAGCAGGAAATGACCAACCTGATCCAGTTCGACGCAGCCGCCAACCCCGGCAACTCCGGCGGCCCGCTGGTCACCATGGACGGCCAGGTGGTGGGCATCGTGACCGCCATCCTGAACCCCAGCAACCAGCGCACCTTCATTGGCATCGGTTTTGCCGTGCCGATCGAGAGCGCGGCGGGTGCCGTGGGCCTGCATCCGTTTTGATCCGACCTGAACACACCGCAAGAAAGGCAAGCACCGATGGAATCCACACCCGGCACCGGCAGCGGAGACACCGCCCAGCTGATGGAACAGATCCTGTATGAGGTCAAGCGCATCGTCGTGGGGCAGGACAAGTTCCTCGAGCGCGTCATGGTCGCCATGCTGGCCCAGGGGCACCTGCTGGTGGAAGGTGTGCCCGGCCTGGCCAAGACGCTGACCGTCAAGACACTTGCCAACACCATCCGCGGCAACTTCAAGCGGATCCAGTTCACGCCCGACCTGGTGCCTGCCGATCTGGTGGGCACCCGCATCTACAACCAGAAGACCGGCGAGTTCGGCACCTCCCTGGGGCCGGTGTTCACCAACCTGCTGCTGGCCGATGAAATCAACCGGGCGCCCGCCAAGGTGCAAAGCGCCCTGCTCGAGGTGATGCAGGAACGCCAGGTGACCATCGCCGGCGAGACCCACAAGGTGCCCAGCCCCTTCCTGGTCATGGCGACACAGAACCCGATCGAGACCGAGGGTACCTACCCGCTGCCCGAGGCCCAGGTCGACCGCTTCATGATGAAGGTGCTGGTGGACTACCCGACCGACGAGGAAGAATTCGTCATCGTGCAGCGCGTCACCGGCCCCGCCGTCGCCGTCACCGCCGTGGCAACCACCGAGCAGCTGGCCGAGCTGCAGCATGCCTGCCGCCAGGTCTACGTCGACCCGTCCCTGATCCAGTATGCGGTGCGCCTGGTCTCCGCGACCCGCACGCCCGAGAAACACGACCTCAAGGACCTGCGCCGCCTGATGACCTACGGCGCGAGCCCACGCGCCACCATCAACCTGATCGAGGGTGCTCGGGCGCTGGCGATGCTGCGCGGGCGCACCTATGTGCTGCCGGAGGACGTCACCGATCTGGTTCACGACGTGTTCCGGCACCGCGTGTCGCTGTCCTACGAGGCCCTGTCCGACGGCCTCACGCCGGACGCCGTGATCAGCAAGATCATGGCCAAGATCCCCCCGCCGGCGAAACCGCTGGAACACGAAAAGCTCGCTGCCTGAACGCCCCATGTTCGGCCTGTTCAAGTCACGCGCCAAGGCGGCCGAGCCCGAGCGGGTGGCGCTGCCTGCGCCACCGCGTGCAGAACACGTGCTGCGCCGCCTCGAATGGACCGTCATCCGCCGGCTCGACGGTCTGCTGCAGGGCGACTACCGCACGCTGATGCGTGGCAGTGGCCTCGACCTCGCCGACCTGCGCGAGTACCAGCTCCACGACGACGTGCGGCATATCGACTGGAACGTCACCGCGCGCATGCAGGTGCCCCATGTGCGCGTGTTCACCGAAGACCGCGAGATGGCCGCCTGGTTCCTGCTCGACCTGAGCCCCTCGGTCGATTTCGGCTCGACCGACCAGCGCAAGCGCAACGTGTCCAGCGAATTCGTGGCGGTGCTTGCGCGCATGCTCACGCGCCATGGCAACCGGGTCGGCGCCCTTCTGTACGGCTCCGGCGTGGACACCGTCATGCCCGCGCGCGGAGGACGCATGCATGTGCTGCAACTGCTGCA
>JBIKTP010000624.1:0-2696 GCA_044348035.1 Burkholderiaceae bacterium | reverse complement strand
TCGGCCAGCCGCTGCAGTACCGCGTGCTCCATCGTGTCCGTGACCAATGCCACATCCACCACGTAGACACGCAGCAGGTTCACCTTGCGGGCATCGACACTGCGCTTGAAGACATCGATGCTCTGGATATCGGACGCCGCCACGCCCAGCGTCTTGCGCACCAGGTGGGCCAGGTCCTCGGGGGCGTGGTCGAGCGGAAGCTTGAGTTCGGTCAGTCGGATCATGGGGCGGCGGGCCGTCTCCCGCTCAGGTCGGCAGGAAACCCTCGATGGACAGGTAGCGCTCGCCGGTGTCGTAGTTGAAACCGAGCACACGCGCGCCGGGGGGGAGTTCCGCAAGCTTCTGCGCGATCGCTGCAAGTGTGGCGCCAGAGGAGATGCCCACCAGCATGCCCTCTTCGCGGGCACAACGCCGCGCCATCTCGCGGGCGGCTTCGGCATCGACCTGGATCACGCCGTCCAGCAGCGCGACATGCAGGTTGGCCGGAATGAAACCGGCACCGATACCCTGGATCGGGTGGGGCGAAGGCGCTCCGCCCGAGATCACCGGCGAGGCCTGGGGCTCCACCGCGAACACCTGCAGCGTCGGCCAGCGCGCCTTGAGGACCTGTGCGCAACCGGTCAGGTGGCCGCCGGTGCCGACTCCGGTGATCAGGGCATCCAGGCCCTCGGGAAAGTCGGCCAGGATCTCCTGCGCCGTTGTCCGCACGTGGGCATCGATGTTCGCCGGGTTCTCGAACTGCTGGGGCATCCAGGCACCGGGCGTGGCCGCCACCAGTTCCATCGCACGCGCGATGCTGCCCTTCATGCCCTTCTCGCGCGGGGTCAACTCGAAAGTGGCGCCATAGGCCAGCATCAGCCGCCGCCGCTCGATGGACATGCTGTCGGGCATCACCAGCACCAGCTTGTAGCCCTTGACGGCTGCCACCATGGCCAGTCCGACGCCGGTGTTGCCCGAGGTCGGCTCGATGATGGTGGCGCCTGGCTTGAGCGCGCCGCTTTTCTCGGCAGCCTCCACCATGGAGAGCGCGATGCGGTCCTTGATCGAGCCGCCGGGGTTGCCGCGTTCGGACTTGATCCACACCTGGTGGCTGGCGCCGAACAGGCGGTTGATGCGTACATGGGGCGTGTTGCCAATGGTCTGCAAGATGGTGTCTGCGCGCATGGTGCTGCTCCTGGCGGGATCGGACGGGAGCCGCCATTGTCTCAGCTGTGGATAATCGGCCGGGTGAAGCCCACCAGACTGTCGCTGGTGCAAGCCGCAAGGCCGGTGCGCAGGCACCGGGTGGAAACACCGCACTGGAGGAACGTCCGGACTGCGCAGGGCAGCGTAGCAGCTAACGGCTGTCCACTGAAACCCTGGCACGCAAGTGCACGGCATAAGGTGAGGATCAGAGCAACAGAGACGAGTCGCTGGACGGGGCAACCCGCTCAGCGGGTGAAACGGGCAATCTCTACGCGCAGCAATACCAAATAGGCACACGTGCCGTGGCGCAGTCCGCTGCACCGCGGTACCCGGGGCCCCCGGGAGTGTGCGGGTAGGTAGCACCGAGCTGCCGGGTGACCGGCGGCCCAGAGTAATGACAGTCACAGGCGGGGCAACCCGCCTGCACAGAATCCGGCTTATCGGTGGGCTTCACACTTTTTTCAACCCACCACCGGCTTGGCTGCGAGTACACCATGGACACACCGGATCCGACCGACCCCGTCATTCACGGCTTTCACGCCCATGTGTACTTCGATGCGTGCACCCTGGAGCAGGCACGGGCATTGTGCCTGGCGGCGGCGCAACGTTTCCCGCTCAAGATGGGGCGTGTGCATGAGAAGCCGGTGGGCCCGCACCCGGACTGGAGCTGCCAGCTGGCGTTCCGGCCGGACGTGTTCGGCGCGCTGATCCCCTGGCTCGCCCTGCACCGCGGCGGCCTGGTGGTGTTCATCCACCCGATCAGCAACAACGACCTGCTGGACCACCGGGACCGGGCGATGTGGATGGGCACGGTGCGGCCGCTGGACCTCAGCGTGCTGGACGAAACGCCAGGGCATTACGACTTGTAATGCTGCCCGATGACGTCGTGCACCGGTGCGGTGGTACCAGGCAGATATGCACCATCACCCGTATTGCCCGGCACCTGGGCGCATCTCCCGAAACCCGTATCGCATTGACTGGCATCATGGAAGTGAAACACTCCCCACTCCCTGCCGAATGGCACCCCCTTCTACCCCGGTTGCGAATCCCGGGTGACCCGGTGGACAGGTTCCGCCAGGTACCGGACCACACGCAGGAAGTGCCGGCCGGTGGGGCCTGCGATAGCAGCAAGCGGCTGAAGGCACTGCATGCCAGCGGCGCCATCGCCTGAGGAACCCGTCATGGAACAGATCCACATCACCGACGTCTCGCCCCGCGACGGACTGCAGAACCAGGCATTGCCGGTGGACACGCAGGCCAAGCTCCGGCTGGTCCGGCTGCTCGCCGCAGCGGGTGTCGGCAGCATCGAGGCCACCAGTTTCGTGTCACCCAGGGCGGTGCCCCAGATGGCGGACGCCGCCGATCTGATGGCGCTGATCCTGGCGCAGTTGCCCGCCTTGCGAACCTCGGTGCTGGTCCCCAACCTCAAGGGGCTGGAGCGCGCCCATGCCGCCGGCGCGCGCGAAGTCTCGGTGGTGCTTTCGGCCACCGAGACCATGAACCGCAAGAAC
>JBIKTP010000625.1:0-2696 GCA_044348035.1 Burkholderiaceae bacterium | reverse complement strand
CTTCCGGCAACGGCACACCGGGCTGATCCGCAGCACGCGCGCGTCCATCGTGGCCGGCTTGGCCTCAGGCGTCCTTGGCCTCCAGCAATGACCGGGCGATCTGGTCCATCGCGAACGGCGTCCGGTTGACTGGCTGCAGGACGACCGCCTGCGGGAAGTTCTTGAAGTTTCTGCCCATCGATTGCAGATAGACCGGGTCGTAGTGCTGGGTGAGGAGGTCCTGCACCACGTCGGACAGGCGCCCCTCGGAGACCTTGGCTTTCCACGCCTCTACCGTGGCCTTCCCCCGGATCTCGGTCAGCACATCCAGCCGCTGACAGAAGGCGTCGGTGTGGCGAACGAAATAGTCATAGTCCTCCAGCAGCAACTGCACCCTTTCGGGGTCTTCCAGCACAAGATTCAGGCAAGTGGCCTGGCGCATGGCGCCGATCAGAAGCTCCGGCACAGCCACATTGCCCACCTTGCGGCTCTCGCTCTCCACGAACACCGGTCGCCCGGGGTCCATGCGGCGCAGGCAGTCCCAGACCCGGGTATCGAAGGCCTTCTGGCTGGGCTGGGGTTGCCCCGGCACCGCCCCGAGCACCGAACTGCGATGCACTGCCAGCGCCTCCAGGTCCAGCACCTGGGCCCCACAGCGCTGCAGGGCATGCAGCAAACGGGTCTTGCCAGAGCCGGTCGTTCCGCAGACTACCCGGAAATCCATGGCCTGGGCCAGGCGCGCGGTATCGGCCAGGATGGCGGCGCGAAACGCCTTGTAGCCCCCTTCGATGATCGTGACCCGAAAGCCGATCTGCCCCAGTACCAGGGACAGCGACCCACTGCGTTGACCGCCACGCCAGCAGTAGGTCAGCGGGCGCCACTGCCGCGGCTTGTCCATCACGTCGCGCGTGATGTGCCCGGCAATGTTGTGCGCCGCGATCGCCGCGCCGCGTTTGCGCGCCTCGAAGGGGTTGACCTGTTTGTAGAGCGTGCCCACCGCATGCCGTTCGGCATTGCGAAGGGTGGGCCAGTTCACCGAACCCGGCAGGTGGTCCAGGGCGTACTCGTCCTCGCTGCGGGCGTCGATGATCGTGTCGAAGCCATCCAGCAGGGGCAGCAACTCGGTGGCGGTGATCGACTGGACGCTCATCGGGCAGGCGCGGCATTGCGCGATCCGGTGTCCCCTGGCGGGGGGCGGACCGACGCGGTAGCAGGTCCCGGGGGCACGCAGTCGGGCAAGGGCAGATGTCCGAGGGAGAGGGGCAGGGTCATTGGAGCAGCTTGCGCAGTTCGGGCCAGACATTGGCCAGCATGATCGGCTGCGCCTCCTCGCGCGGATGGATGCGGTCGGGCTGGAACAGGCGCAGCGCGTCGGGGACGTCGGCCACCCCCTTGAGCAGAAATGGCACCAGGGCTGCCTTGCGCTCCCGCGCCACCGTGGCAAACAGGCTCTCGAAGCGGCGCGCGTAATCGGCTCCGTAGTTGGGGGGCACCTGCATGCCGACCAGCAGCACCTTGGCGCCGGCTTGCTGGGCGGCGCGCGTCATCTTGTCCAGATTGTCCTGTGTCATCTGCAGCGGCAGTCCGCGCAGCGCATCGTTGCCGCCAAGTTCGATGACGACATGGGTGGGCTGGTGCAGCTTCAGCAGGCCGCCCAGGCGCGACTGCCCACCCGAGGTGGTGTCCCCGCTGATGCTGGCGTTGACCACCTGGGCGACCAGTTTTTCGCTGGCCAGCTTGCGCTCGAGCAGGGCCACCCAGCCGGTGCCCCGGCGCAGGCCGTATTCCGCGCTCAGGGAGTCACCGACAATGAGGATGGTCCGGGGCGCCTTCGCGGCCCAAAGCCCCACGGGCAGGAGCGCGCCAAGAGTCGCGATAAAGTGTCGTCGGTTCAAATCCAAAGCCTTTCATGCCGCCAAACCATCCGCCAGCGATCATCTCCGTCAACCATGTCTTCAAGTCGGTCACCGATTCGACCGGAACCCTCGACATTTTGCGCGATATCGATTTTGCGCTGGCGCCAAGGGAAACGGCGGCGATCGTCGGCGCCTCCGGATCCGGCAAGAGCACGCTGTTGTCCATCATCGCCGGTCTGGATACGCCCACACGCGGCACGGTCGTTCTGGCAGGCCAGGACCTGTTCTCCATCGATGAAGATGCCCGTGCCGCCCTGCGTGCGCAGAAGGTGGGTTTCGTGTTCCAGAGCTTCCAGCTCATGGGCAACCTGACCGCCCTGGAAAACGTCATGCTGCCGCTGGAGCTTGCCGGTCGCAAGGACTCGCGCAAGGCCGCCGGAGAGATGCTGGCGCGTGTAGGGCTGTCGCAGCGCCTCGGCCACTACCCCAAGGTGCTCAGTGGTGGCGAACAGCAGCGCGTGGCGCTGGCGCGGGCCTTTGTCGTGCAGCCGGCGGTCCTGCTGGCCGACGAACCCACTGGCAGCCTGGACTTCGCCACCGGCGAGACCATCATGCAGCTGATGTTCGATCTCAACACCGAACTGGGCACGACACTGGTGCTGGTCACGCACGACCGTGGCATCGCCCAACGCTGTGCCCGGCGCATCACCATCGAGGCAGGACAGCTGGTCGACGGTCGATAATCAGGGGATGTCCTCTGCCAAAGTCCTGTTCGGTTTCCATGCCGTCGGTGTGCGCCTGCGTACCGCGCCCGCGTCGGTGATCGAAGTCCATGTCGATGCCAGCCGGCGTGATGCGCGC
>JBIKTP010000626.1:0-2696 GCA_044348035.1 Burkholderiaceae bacterium | reverse complement strand
GTTTGCGGCGGTCATGGGGTATGCAGAGGCTGCGCGCGACATGCTGGCCGGCAGCCGCTGTGGCTTCTACCTCGCGGTGGTCCAGGCCGGAAGCATCTGCGCCGGCGAGACCGGCATGCTGGTGCCCGGGCGGCGCGCGCTGGGCGTCGTCGAGGCCTTTGCCGCCAAGCGCGCCCGGCACCTGCGCTGAAGCCTGCTGCCATGGCGCGCCGGGGACGACACCATGTGTATGTGATCCTGCTGTCCGACCAGGTGCTGCAGGAGCCGCGCTTCCTGCGTGCCAACCCCGGCTACGTGACCGGAAAACCCTGCGTCTATGTCGGCATGACCGGCCTGGACCCGGACCGCCGCTTCGACAAGCACATGGCCGGCATCCAGGCCAACCGCTACGTGCTGCGCTACGGCCTGCGCCTGCTGCCCGACCTGTACGAAGGCTTCAATCCGATGACGCGCGAGGAGGCGCAAAGCCGGGAGATCGAGATCGCGATCGACCTGCGCAGCGCAGGGTTCGGCGTGTGGCAGGCCTGAGGCCGCCTGCGCACCTCACGCCATCTTGACCCGGCCGGACATCATCTGGAACAGCGTGAACAGGCTGTCGTCGGGCGCGTTGTGCACCAGACCGGTAGCACGCCGCTGGATGCCCTCATGGCGCACCGAGCATGCCAAGGATCGCTCCGGCCCGGCAGCGCGGCACCGGCCTAAAGCGTCAGGACATGACCGGCACGCGGCTCCCCCTGCCCTGCCAGCACACGCTGATAAGCCGTCCGGGCAGCCTCGGGCCCGGTGTGCTCCTGCACCTGCAGCCAGGGCCACGCCGGATCGGTGACACGCGCGCAGAACGCCCGCCAATCATCGACCAGGCGCTGCTCCAGCACAGCGCCGCCCCATTCGGCATGGCGCTTGGCAATCTGGGCAGGCGCAAAAAAGAGAACCGGTTTGGGGCCAGCCAGGTCCCTTGCCGTACCAAGCTGGGTCACATGCGTGCCGCCGATCGCACAGCTGTAGCGCAGCCCCACCATGCGCCCGTGCAGGGCACGGCGCACCTCGGCGTTGCCGGCGAAATCGACATAGACACAGGGCAGATCCGGCGGGCCGATCTGGTCAAGCTGCGAATAGGTCAGCACCCGCGCGTAACAACCCAGGCGCTGGCAGAACGCACGATTGGCGTCCGAGGTCAGCCCGACGACCTCGATGCCGCTGCGCCGCGCCAGGGCAAATGCGGTACCGTAAGCCGTCTTGCTGGACGCGCTGGAGAGCACCAGCACCCGGGCACCGAAAAAGTCCTTGTCGGCCAGGAAGTCGTCGATCAGCCAGGAGGTGGTGAACAGCGGCCGCAACAGGGCCTGCACCGGCTCGGTGTCGGGGCTGTAGAACGGGTCGCCGGCGCAACGCAGGTACTGGTTGTAGACACGCGGCAGTGCCACGCGGTGGGGGCTGGTATCGGTGAAACCGGTGCCCGACAATGGCCCAGGAGTCAGTACCACCGTGTCGGCCATCGGGAAATAGCCATACACGCGCTCCCCGACGGCCACGCTGGCCGCCGCCGATTGCACTACGTCGCCGAAACCCCACACCGGGATGATGCCCCAGCCATCCTCGCCAGTCGGGTAGAAATTCCAGTAGTGCATGGCGTCGCCGAATGCACCATACGTGATGTTGTTCGAGGTCAGCGCGAATCGTGCGATCTGCACACGGATCTGGCCCGGTGCCAGCGGCGCATCGACCTGCTGATGCAGGCTGGTTTCCTGCAGACGGCCCTTGCGGACCCACAGTTGTGTGCTCATGGCTCTCTTGCGGTAGGTCTGGCGATGCGCAAGGCGCTGCCGTCAGGCCAGGGTGATGGTGACCTCGATGTTGCCGCGGGTGGCATTCGAGTACGGGCAGACCGCATGTGCCTTGTCCACGATGGCCTGCGCCACGGCGCGGTCCACGCCGGGCACGGTCACCAGCATCTGCACCTCGATGCCGAAACCTGCCGGAATCTGGCCGATGCCCACCGTGGCCTGGATCGAGGTGTCTGCAGGCAGCACGACCTTCTGCATGCCGGCCACGAACTTCATGGCGCCGATGAAACATGCGCTGTAGCCGGCGGCAAACAGCTGCTCCGGGTTCACGCCACCACCGGGGCCACCCATTTCCTTCGGAACCGACAGCTTGACGTCCAGCAAGCCGTCAGAGGACCGGGCGCCCCCATCACGGCCTCCGGTGGATGTGGCGTGGGCGCGATAGACGACTTTTTCGACTTTTGCAACCAAGGGATTTTCCTTCAGTGAGGTGCTCCGGGAATCGGAGCGGGTTGAAAAACCAGGCGGTCAGCCTGTCGCGCACTGCGCGGAGCTGCCGTGTGAGCGCCACCAGCTCGGACACCGTGCAGCCGGTGGCCTGGAGGAGGCAGCCCGGCACCTTGCCAGTTCGGGACTTGAGCTTGCGAGCGGCGGGCGTGGGTGCCACCAGCACGCGCCGCTCATCTTGCGCGGAGCGTGTGCGCTCCACCAGGCCGGCGGCTTCCATGCGCTTGAGCAGGGGCGTCAAGGTGCCGGAATCGAGGAACAGGTGTTCGCCGAGCTCCGAAACCGTGAGGGCGTCGTGCTCCCAGAGCACCACCATGACCAGGTATTGTGGATAGGTCAGGCCCAGCGCCTCGGGAAGCGGCTTGTAGACCTTGGTCATCGCCAGCGAGGCTGAATACAGCGCAA
>JBIKTP010000623.1:0-2700 GCA_044348035.1 Burkholderiaceae bacterium | reverse complement strand
ACGGTGTCGCGGTGCTGTACATCCATGCGCTCAACCCGTACGGGTTCTCGCACCTGCGTCGCGTCACGCAGGAAAACGTCGACCTGAACCGCAACTTCCAGGATTTCTCGGGCCCGTTGCCGGCCAACGCGGCGTATGGGGAACTGCACCCCCTGTTGCTGCCGGCGCAGTGGCCTCCGGACGCTGCCAACGAGGCCGCCATCAGCGCCTATGTGCAGGCCCATGGCATGGCGCGGTTCCAGACGGCGGTGACACAGGGGCAGCATGATTTTGCGGATGGCATGTTCTTCGGTGGCCACAGCCCGACCTGGAGCAACCGCGTGCTGCGTGAAGTGTTGCGCCGCCATGTGCAGGTGGCGCAGCAGCTGGCCTGGATCGACATCCATACCGGCCTGGGCCCCAGCGGGCTGGGCGAGCGGATCTTCGCCGCAGGCAACGACGCCGCCACGCTGCAGCGCGCGCGTGCCTGGTGGGGCGGGGGCGGCGCGACACCCGTCACGTCCTTCTACGACGGCTCCTCGTCCTCTTCGCCGGTGCGTGGCATGCTGTTCAATGTGGTGTACGACGAATGCCGGCAGGCGCAGTACACCGGCATCGCGATGGAATACGGCACCCTGCCGCTTCCCCAGATGATCCAGGCGCTGCGCGCCGAGCACTGGCTGCACCGGCATCCGCAGGCGCCCGCGGCCCAGGCGGCGGAAATTCGCCAGCAGATGCTGGACGCCTTCTACGTCGACACCGATGCCTGGAAGGGGCAGATCATCAGCCAGGCGCGCCAGGCGATGTTCCAGGCGGTCTGCGGGCTGTCCGGCAACGCGCCTCCCTGATCAGCCGGGGGGAGCTCCGGCGAAGCGGCCCCGCGCGATCTCCAGCAAGCCGTCGAAGATCAGGTTGTCGACCAGCTCGAACGATGTGGAGAGGCTGGGCGCCATCTTCCACCCCGCGCCACCGGTCATGAAGCATTTCGGCTCGCTGCCGCAATGCCTGCGCAGGTGTTGCACCATGCGGTCCATGGCGCCGGCAATGGCGTAGGTGCCACCGCTGGTGAGCGCGTCGCTGGTGTTGGTGGGGAACTCGCGCACCTCGCCGGTGGGCACATGTAGGCCGGCCGTGCCGGACTCCAGTGCGCGCAGCATGATGCCATGCCCGGGCAGGATCAGGCCGCCGAGGAAGCGGCCGCCGGCATCGATGGCCTCCACCGTGACGGCGGTCCCGACCATTGCCACGACGATGGGCCGGGCTGGCCCCTGGGCCCGCATGCGGTGCCAGGCGCCGATCATGGCCACCCAGCGGTCGGCGCCCAGGCGGGTGGGGAAGTCGTAGCCGTTGGTGAGACCGGCCTCGGCCTCGCTGGCAACCACCCAGCGCGGCGGCACATCCCACAATTCCATCTGTTCCTCGACACGGCGCCGCGCCGCGTCACCGGCGACGATGCAGCCCAGCATGGCGGTGGGTGGTGTCAACGCAGCCCACGGCCCGTCGGCCAGCTTGTCGATGTTCTCGAGAAATTCGGCACCGTGGGCGATCAATGCCGACCCGGGTCGGGGTGCCTCGTACAGCGCCCATTTGAGGCGGGTATTGCCGACATCGATGGCGAGGAAGGGCATGGAGGCGTGGTCCGTGGCGGGTGCCGGTACGCAGGGTCAGTTCTGCCGCCATGGCAGCCCACGGTGCCGCCAGCCGCCGGTGTTGCCCCGATGGGCGAGGTCATCCGGAGCGCCCTCGAATCCTTCCAGGATGTTGTAGGCCTCGATGCCCAGTTCGGCAGCGCGCTTGGCAGCCGCGATCGAGCGTACCCCGCTGCGACACAGCAGGACCAGCTTCCTGCCGCCGGCAGCACTCGAGCGAAGGCCCTCGTCGAACTGCGGGTTCATCGCCATGCCTGGCCATTGCTTCCATGCCAGCGCCACCGCACCCGGCACGAAACCCACCCACTCGCGTTCCGCGTCCGAACGCACGTCCACCAGCACGGCATCGCCCGCCTGCCACCATTGGCACGCCAGGCCGGGGCTGAGGTCGCCAGCATAACCCTCTGCCGGCCGGACTGCATCGGTCGACGCATCCTTGGCCCGGTTGGCTTCGCTGGCGTCATGGCGGATGCCCGATCGCAGGTTGGCGGGCACCGCCTCATCGATGCGCCGCGGCCGCGGCAGGTTGAGGTTGTCCATGATCTGGATGAACTCGCCCTCCGTCTTGCCGGCGATGCGCGGGTTGCCGGCTTTCTCCAGGCCGATGGTCGAGTGGGACCGGCCCTGGTAGTCGTGGCCGGGCCAGACCAGGGTGGCATCCGGCAATGCGAACAGCACTTGCGTGATGCTGTGGAACAGCGCCCTGGCACTGCCGGACTGGAAGTCGGTGCGCCCGCAGCCCATGATCAGCAAGGTGTCGCCGGTGAAGACATGGTCGCGCCACACGAAACTCATGCTGCCGGCGGTGTGCCCCGGCGTGTGGATGGCGCGCAGTTCCTCGGTGCCAAAATGCAGTACATCACCGTGCGCCAGTTGCATCGCCGCCGTCAGGATGCCGCAACCTGCCGGCGCAGCGGTACGGGCTCCGGTGTGTTCTGCCAGCAAACCCGAGCTGGTGATGTGATCGGCGTGGGCGTGGGTCTCGACGGTCCATGCCAGCTTCAGGCCGTACTGGCGCAGGGCGGCCAGATCACGGTCGAGTTGCTCGTCGACGGGGTCGATGATCACCGCG
>JBIKTP010000621.1:0-2702 GCA_044348035.1 Burkholderiaceae bacterium | reverse complement strand
CTCGACATGCAGCGCCTGCAGTCCGTGCGCAGGATGGTGCCGGCGCTGCGCCACCGGCGCCTGCGCACTGCGGCAGAGTTCGCCACCTGACCCGGAATTGCGACGGCCGGTCCCGCCAGCCCTGCCAGGGCTGCCTGCGCCCACGGGCGCCTGCCGGTAGATGAATTGCGGGGGTATGTTGTACGCTCGCCTTCATGGCCCCAGCCGAACAGATCCGCACTGCCCTGGCCCGCGTGGCTGCCTTGCGTGCGGCCGTCGACGGTCAGCCGTCCATGCGCGCTGCGCTGGAGGCGGTCAAAGGTTTCCAGTCGCGCCGCTTTGCCGCCACCTATGCCGACCTGGCAGCGGACGGCATCCAAGGCCCGGCGACGGCATTTTTTCTGGAGGAACTGTACGGCGGGCGCGACTACCCCGAGCGCGACGGACAGTTTGCGCGCGTGGCCCGCACCCTGGAGCAGACCTTCCCCGCCGATGTCCTTGCCACCGCCGTCGAGGTGGCGCAGCTGCATGCCCTCAGCGAGGAGCTGGACCATGCGATGGCGCAGGACTGGCTGGGCCGGTGCCCGGGCCGGCCCGGCGCCGCGATGGACCCCGCCGCCTATGTGGCGGTCTGGCGCAGCGTGGGCCGGCGCGACGCCCGCCTGGGGCAGCTGCGGACCGTTCAGGCCCTGGGCGAGACGCTCGCGCGGCTGACGCGCAAGAAGGCGCTGGGCTGGATGCTGCACATGATGCACGGCCCCGCCAAGGCGGCCGGGCTGGTCGACCTGCAGCGCTTTCTGTCGCTGGGCTTCGACACCTTCGGCCTCATGGCCAAGCATGCGGGTGCGGCGGCGACCTTCCTGGAGACCATCGGCAAGCGCGAGGCGTTCTGGATCAACGCCTTGTTCGACGATGACGCCCGCCATGTGCAGCAGGCACTGGCGCGGCTGCTGGCGGGGTTTGCCGCGCCGCAACCTCCAGGGTCTGCGCGATAGGCGGCTGCGGGTAGTCGCTGCGCCGGCGGTCAGTGGCGATGCAGGTGGTGCGCGTCCGGCACATGCGGATGACTGTGCCGGATCGGAACATGCCGGTGCCAGTGGCTGTGGCTTCCCGCCGGCATGGGGTGGTGGCCGTGCAGATGGTGGCCGTCGTCATGGCTGTGCGCGTGTTCGTGCTCCAGCGCCTCATGGTCATGGGCATGCGCATGGGATTCCGCCAGATGCAGCAGCACGCCCAGCAGCATCAGGAACCCGCCAACGGCCATCATCGCGCTGGCAGGGCGCTCGCCCAGCGCGATTGCACCGATTGCGCCAATGAACGGCGCAAACGCGAACACCGAACCCGTGCGGCCTGCGCCGAAGGCACGTTGCGCCAGCAGATACAGGCGCAGGCTCAGGCCGTAGCCCGTGGCGCCGATGGCCAGCAAGGCGACGGCAGGCACCAGACCCGGCACGGGCTCGCCCCATGCCAGCGCCAGCGCGGTCGTGGCGGTCGCACCCAGGCAGCCCTTGACCAGCACCACCTGGCCCGGGTCGCGCTCGGCAACGCCACGCGAGAGGGTGTTGTCGACGCCCCACGCCGCCGTGGCGACCAGTACGGCCATCAGCCCCAGCAGCTGGGTCTGGCCGGCCTGGCCCTGTTCCAGTACCAGCGCGATGCCGCCGGCGAGCAGCAGCAGCATGGCGGCTGCCACGCGCTTGTCCAGTGTTTCGCCGTACAGCCGCCAGGCCAGAACCACCGTGAACAGCGCTTCCAGCGTGAGCATCAGGGACGCGCTGGAGCCGCTGGTGCGTTGCAGTCCCCAGGCCAGCGCCACTGGCCCGAGCACGGCACCGAAGGCTGCCATGGCCAGCAGCCGGGGGAGATCGCCGCGCCGCAGGCGGGCCTCACGTTCCGGTGGCTGGCGCAGGCTGAGTGCCACCAGTGCAGCGCCTGCGTACAGCAGTGCTGCGGTGGTGAAGGCCCCCAGCCCTTGCCCGAAGTGCTGCACCAGCGGCGTGCTCAGGCCGAACAGCGCCGCCGCCAGCAAGGCCAGTAGCCCGCCGCGCAGTGCCGGGGCGGTGTGCTGAAAGCGCATGTGCCTATTGCCCTGTGAAGTTGGCCGCAATGAAGTTGCCGGATGCGGTGAAGAACATGTAGAGCGTTTCCTTCGACTTGTCGGCGGGCGCGGGGTGCTTGAAGCTCACCTTCCATTCCTTGCCCTTCTTGCCGTCGACCATCTCGATGCGGTTGGGTGCTACCGCTTGCCAGGACGGGTCGAGTTTGCCGCCCTTGAGCAGCGATTCCTTGCGCTGTTGCGCGCAGCCGCTCACCGTGGATTCGGCAGCCGGCTTGTTGCCGTGGAAGTGGCAGCTGCCGCCCTTGTCGGCCCATGCCGGCTGCAGAGCCAGCATCGGGATGAGCAGAAGTGTGGCGCGGAACGTGTTCTTCATGAGGTACTCCTTGGAATAGGACGGGGATCGGAGGGATGTGGTGGGTAGCACGGTGTCACTTGAGGGTGTTGCGGCTTTCATCGGTGGTTTTCTCGATGTCCATGTCTTCGTGCGCATGGCGGTGCTCCTGGGCGGGAAATGCAAAGCTGTCCGGGTGGCCATGGTGCTGGTAGCCATGCAACTGCGTGAACAGCAGATACACCCCGGCATAGACCAGTGCCAGGTTGGCCGCAAAACTGAAGCGTGCGAAGGATGGGCGCTTTCGCCAGGCGGCCAGCAGCGCGACCATCA
>JBIKTP010000622.1:0-2702 GCA_044348035.1 Burkholderiaceae bacterium | reverse complement strand
TGACATAGGTGCTGTACAGCGCCCGCACCAGCCCGCTGCCGACACGGGGCGTGACCAGCGTCTGCCGGCTGGCGGCAAAGCCGCGCACCATCTCGGCAAGCTCGCCCACCGTCGTGGTGTGGACGGGGCCCGCCTGCGCCAGGCCGCCTGCCGCTTCGGGATGCTCCAGCACCGCCAGGAAGGCCTCCATCACGTCGTCCACGTACACCAGCTGCAGCGGTGCTGCCGGGTCATGGACCGTGATCGGCAGCCCGCGCGCGATGTTGTGGCAGAAGGTTGCGACGGCCGAGTTGTAGTTCGGCCGGCACCATTTGCCGAACACGTTGTTGAGCCGGAAGATGGTGGCCTGCGCGCCGGTCTGCGCCGCATAGGCCTGCACCGCCTGCTCGGCCTGCAGCTTGCTGCGTCCGTAGGCGTTGTCCAGCACGGCCTGCGCCGAAGACGCCAGCACCAGCGGCACCCGGCGCCCGGTGGCGGCCAGCATCTCGCAGACGGACTGCGTCAGCACGGCATTGCCGTGCGCGAATTCGGACGGGTCCTGCGGCCGGTTGACCCCGGCCAGGTGAAACACGAAATCCGCATCGGCCAGGGCCGCGCGCAGGGACTCCGGGGATGTGCTGCGCGTGACGGCGGCAACCTCCGCATGGCCGCGTTCTGTCAGGCGCAGGCGCAGGTTCCTGCCCATGAACCCGTCCGCGCCGGTGATGACGATGCGCATGGCGGCTCAATCCTCGGCCACGACCGCTTCGCCGCCGGCCACCCGGCGCACATAGTCGGTCTTGAGCAACAGCTGCTTCAGGCCGGCGACATCCAGCCGCTCGGTGTTGTGCGACGTGTACTCGTCGCCGTGCAGGGCCTGCGTCAGGCGCGCCTCACCCTGCTCGACGAACTTCTCGTAGTTCAGGTCGCGCCCGTCGGCCGGCATGCGGAAGTAGCCCCCCAGGTCCTGCACGCAGGCCCGCTCCTCGCGGCTGAGCAGCGACTCGTAGAGCTTCTCGCCATGGCGGGCGCCGATCTCGCGCACCTCATGGCCGGTGCGCTGCATCAGCTCCAGCACGGCCTGCACCAGCACCGCGATGGTGGCCGCCGGCGCCTTCTGCACGAAGATGTCACCGTTGCGGCCGTGCGCGAACGCGAACAGGACTAGCTCGACCGCATCGTCCAGCGTCATCATGAAGCGGGTCATCGTCGGGTCGGTGACGGTGATCGGCCGTCCGGCCCGCACCTGCTCGACGAACAGCGGAATGACCGAGCCGCGCGAGGCGATCACGTTGCCGTAGCGGGTGCCGCAGATCACCGTTGCAGTCTGCTCCAGGTTGCGGCTCGCGGCGACCATGACCTTCTCCATCATCGCCTTGCTGATGCCCATGGCATTGATCGGATACACCGCCTTGTCGGTGCTCAGGCACACCACGCGCTGCACGCCGGCGGCGATGGCCGCCTCCAGCACGTTCTCGGTGCCAAGCACATTGGTGCGCACCGCCTCCATCGGGTGGAACTCGCAGGAGGGCACCTGCTTGAGTGCCGCCGCGTGGAAACAGTAGTCGGTGCCGCGCATTGCCGCTGCCACGCTGCGCCGGTCGCGCACATCCCCCAGGTAGAAGCGCAGCTTGGGATGGCTGTAGCGCTTGCGCATGTCGTCCTGCTTCTTCTCGTCGCGGCTGAAGATGCGGATCTCGCGCAGCCCGGAGTCCAGGAAACGGCGCAGCACCGCGTTGCCGAAGGAACCGGTGCCACCGGTGATCAAAAGCGTCTTGTCATCGAACATGGGGGCCTGCCGCAGGGGGCGCAAAAAGGGGGCTGGAGGGGCCGTGGTGCATGGCGTGGGCCCTCATTGTGCCGCCGCAGCCATCCGGGCCCGCGCCACCTGCGCCACAAACGCAAAGGTATCACGGGCGCAGCGGCCCCAGGAATAGGCCTGTGCGCCGAGCCAGGCCGCCTGCGCGAGCCGGGCGCGCAGGGCTGCGTCCCGCGCCAGCCGGCCCAGCGCCTCCGCGATCTGCTGCGGATGCTCCGGGTCGAAGTAGACCCCGGCCTCGCCCAGCACCTCGGGCATCGGCCCGCGGTCGGAGCAGGCGATCGGCACACCGGCGGCCATGGCCTCTATCAGGATGTTGGGCAGGTTCTCGCAGCTGGAGGCGAATACGCCGACATCCGCCGCCTGGTAGTGCCGGTGCAGGGCCTCGAAAGGCTCGGGGCCGGACCAGTGCAGGAACGCGCGCGCCGGATCGAGTTCGTCCATCAGCCGGCGCAGGCGTTCGCCGCCGTCGCCCCAGGAGGCACCGATGAAGCGCACGGCAACCGGCACCCCCTGGGCACGAAGACGACTGACCGCCAGCGCCACCGAGACCTGGTGCTTGTAAGGCATCAGGATCGAGACATACAGCACTTGCAGCGGCGCCTGCGCGGTGAACTCCTCGAAGGCGCGCTGGCGCCGCGGCGCCTGCAGGAATCGCGGCTCGATACCGTGCGGGACCAGTGCGCTGGCCCGCACCCCGCCGCGGACCTGTCGGGTCACCACGGACTGCGCGTAGCGGGTCAGGAAGATCACGCCATCGGCCCGGGCAAACGAGCGCCCCTGCGATGCCCGCAGCAGCCGCATCTTGAGCCGCATGGGGCTCCAGCGGCCAAACCGCAAGGCCTCCCGGGGCTCGAAGGGCAACAGATTTTGCGACATCGTCACCGTGGGCAGCCCGGCCCGC
>JBIKTP010000619.1:0-2704 GCA_044348035.1 Burkholderiaceae bacterium | reverse complement strand
GCCAGGATCCGGCCCAGGCCGGGGAAGTCTTCCTGTACGAGATCTACACGGACAAGGCGGCTTTCGACGAGCACCTGAAGTCCGCGCATTACCTCGCGTTCAACCAGACCGTGACGCCCTGGGTCGGCAACAAGGTGGTGAAGATCCTGACGCTGGTGGACCGCTAGCACGAGCCGCCGATCGGAAGATCCTCGCCCACCTGGGCTTGCAATCCAGCGATGGCTTGCAACTCCCGCCATCCGATGACCCGGCACCCCTGGCGCTCATACGCGCCTTCACCACCGTACACGATCACCGGCGTGTGGGCCGCATCGGTTGCGAACTTCCGCCATCGGTGGATCGCATCGGGCCAGTCCGAGGCGAAAGTGCTGCCGGACTTGATCTCGACGGCCTGCATGCCTTGCGGCGTGTCGAACAGCAGATCGACCTCATGGCCTGTGTTGTCGCGCCAGAAATACAGGTCGGCACCCTGACCGGCGTTGAAGCGCTGCTTGATGCATTCGCTCACCACATAGGTCTCGAACAGCGCGCCGCGTGCGGCATGTGTCTGGATGCTGGCGGCATCGCGGATGCCCAGAAGCCACGCCATCAGCCCGACATCCAGAAAATACAGCTTGGGGCTCTTGATCAGGCGCTTGCCGAAGTTGCGGTGGTACGGCGGCAATCGCGCCACCAGGTAGCTGGCCTCCAGCACGGACAACCACTGCCGCGCCGTCACCGCCGAAACGCCGCAATCGGCGCCCAATGCCGCCAGATTGAGCAGCTGACCCGACCGTGCTGCGCACATGCGCACGAAACGCTGAAACAGGGACAAGTCGCGTACCGCCACCAACTGCCGCACATCCCGCTCCAGATAGGTGCTGACGTAGTTCGGAAACCAGTCGCCCGGTGAGAGTTCGCGGTCGTACAAGGCGGGATAACCGCCACACAGAAGAAGATCCTCGAGCGTGGAGGGCAGTTTGCCGGCGGCCGCCAATTCATCCACCGTCAAAGGCAACAGCTCGATCCGCCCGACGCGGCCGGCCAGTGATTGTGTGATGCCCGCAATCAGGTCGAACTGGGCTGAACCGGTCAGCACAAAGTCGCCCATTCGGCCACGTTCATCGACCAGCCCCTGCAGCCAGGACAACAGGTGGGGGCAGCGCTGCACCTCGTCCAGAATTGCCCCGGAAGCAAACCGGTTCAGAAAGGCGCGTGGGTCGCGCTCGGCAAATGCGTGTTCATCCGGGTTCTCCAGGGAAACATAGGCTTTGTCGGCAAACAGGGCCCGTGCCAGGGTTGTTTTCCCGGATTGACGCGGACCGGTCACGGCGATCACAGGGAATCCCTTGGCCAGTCGCTGTGCGGTGGTGGAGGCTTTGCGGGGAATCATTTCTTACAAATCAGAAGTTCAACTTTCGATTTGTAATTCTATGCCTGACGGGCGCTGAGGAACAGGGCGGCAATTCCGTCTTGACCTGCGCGTGGGCGTTCGGGATTCGTGCGTGCGCCACTGCGTGGAACTGTCGCCAGGCAGCGTGGATCCATCATGAATCCAGCCCGGACAACGAAGTGCCAGATCAACATGCCCGGACGCGGTGCCGCGCGATGAATCAGTTGCCGGACGCAATGGTGGTGCGTTCAATCCACGGTCGGATGGTGAGCGTGGTCGGACGGGCCCGGCACATTGTCGGCAAGTGGGTGCCCGCCAGGCCGATGGCCAGCAGGTCGAGACGGTCGCCTTCGGGCGTGTCACGCCTCCCACCCGTCAGTGCCTCGATCCGCGCAGGTGCTTTGCCGTTCATTGTTGCCAGGCATTCAGGAGTGCGGGATATGATGGTTACAACCTCCATCGCACGCTGCAGACATGTCCGACCTGGCCCAACAGATTCGCGAAGCGCTGGCCATGTTTGCGCGCCACGGCACCGGGCCTGCCTTGATTGGCGGCTTGGCGGTCGTTGCGCACGGGGTGGTGCGTGCTACCCAGGATGTGGATTTTCTGGTGGAGGCCGAAGCTGCGCAGGGGATCCATGACGCGCTGCTGGCGCTGGGCTACCAGTGCCTGTACCGAAGCGCAGACGCTGCCAACTATGTGCGCGCAATGGAAGGTCTTGATTTGCTTTATGCGCACCGGCCTCTTGCGCGCCGCCTGCTGGCGCAGGCATCGGAACGCGAGACCCCCATGGGCCGCCTGCGCATCATCAGTGTCGAAGGACTCATAGGCTTCAAGCTGCAGGGTTTCGTGAACGATGCGACGCGCACGCGCGATCTGGAGGATATTCGCGCGCTGCTGAAAGTGCACCGCGACGCGCTCGACATGGATGAGTTGCGTGGGTACTTTGCATTGTTCAATCTGCCGGAGCTGCTGGATGAACTTGTCCGATAACGCCGATTGCAGAGCCGCAGCTGCGATCCCTGATGGCGAGTCAGGCGCAGTGCTTGCGCGTGAAGCGGGTGTGCCTTTTCAGCCGCCGATGGCCAAAGATTCCGGGGTCGACCCGATCGTCGAGTGGTTGAGCCTGATGGAGGTGGTGCAGATGCTTTGCCCGGTTTGGCCCGTGCGCGACAAACCCATGCAGGGAGACCATTGGCGGCTGTAAGTGCGGCTGGCCTTGCCAGTTTGAGGCAGAACCGTGCGCATTTTGCAGGGTACTGCGCGCTGCCTCAAGGCTGGCGGCCGTTGCCGGCTACCGCCGGCGCCCCATCCACCGCAGAAGCTTGCAGC
>JBIKTP010000620.1:0-2704 GCA_044348035.1 Burkholderiaceae bacterium | reverse complement strand
ACGGCGATGCTGGCCATGGTCACCGTCGATTCTCCCGAGTATCTGCAGACCGAGCAGGTCCATGCGGCGATCTTTGCGGATGGCGGGGGCCGGCCGGGGACCCTGCTGGCCGACCTGGGCATCATCACCTTGGTCCCGCTGCAGCCGGTCCAGTCGCCGTTTGCCGCGCGGCCCATCACCTGGAATGCTGCGGCAACCGTGGTGCTGCAGGCCGGAAACACCTACTGGTTCGGTCTGGACGACGCCACGCAGTACAGCGAATTCGGCATACCGCTGGCGCACTGGACCATCCTGGAGTCCGGGAGTTCCACACTGCCAGTGGGCGCCGAGACGCTGGCCGGCTACCGCATCTCGAGCGATGGCGGCGCGAACTGGAATGCGTCGACCTTCTACAACGCGATGCAGATCCAGGTGACGCCGGTGCCCGAGCCTCACACCGTGGCATTGCTGCTGGCCGGGCTGGGACTGGTGGGGGCTGCGGTGGCTCGATGCCGAACCGTCTGAGACACCTTACTCGCGCCAGTACTCCGGCTTGTTCAGGGCGGTCGCGCAAGCGACGGTGCCTTTGGCCGGACCGAGAACGCCGGGTTCCAGTGCGCGCACCATCCAGGCTGCCTCCGGCAGGATGGGATAGGGCGCGATCAGGCCGTGGGGTATCGCCGGCTCGAAGCCGTGCCGCGTGTAGTAGGCCGGATCACCCAGTACGAACAGCAACTGCACGCCCCTGGCGGCGAGCAGGCTGGCGCTGTGCGCAATCAGTGTGCGCCCCACGCCCTGCCCCTGTGACGCCGGAACAACCGCCAAAGGCGCCAGGATCGCGGCAGCAACCGCGCGCGGTGCCCCAGCCAGAGTGACGTGCGTGCACAGGACATGGCCGATGGGCCGGTCCGCGCTGCAGGCCAGCAGCGAGAGGCTGGGCTGCGCGGTGGCATCCACCAGCAGCCCAGCGACAAGCAATGCCTCATCTTCGCGTTCGAATGCTTGGCGCTGCACGCGCAGAACGGCATCCAGTTGAGCAGGGCCGGTTTGGAGGATCTGCAGGCTGGGTGGCTGGTTCATGGAGCGTGCATGATCCGGCAGTTGCAGGTGTCCCGCAGCCTTGCGGGCGCAGGTCGTTCAGGCGCCGGAGTCATGCGGGATCGGGCCGGGACGGTACGGCAGATTGAACGCATTGGCAACACGGGCCTACCGCATCAGGCCCAGATAGGCAACGGCCGACAGCACCAGCACGATGGACACTGCTGCTACCGTCGCCAAGCGCACCAGCCGCACGCGGTTGAGCTCCACGCGCTGGACCAACTGGGTGTTCTGGTCTGCGAGCGCCCTGATCACCTCCGACGAGGCCTGCATCTGCTCTTGCAGTTGCGCGACTGTCTCCTGCAGCACATGCACCTGCACTTGCAAGGCCTGCAGTTCTGAAGGCGCCTGTGCGTTGGACGCTGCCGTGGCATCGGGGTCCGCGCCTGCGGATTGTTTCCGGGCGCTGGTCACTGCCGTCCAGAGCTTGGCCGCGCCACTGGCGACCCTGGGCGCGTTGTCGACGACCTGACCCCAGGGGATGTTGGCGAGAACAGTGAGGATGGCGCCTGTGGACATGGTGTGTGGAAGTTTGCAGGGAAGTTCGATTGTCTCCGTGCGGCCACGTCTTGCGGAGATTCCCCACCGGATGGCGGAAATGCACCTGTCGGCCATGCCGCAGGCCCGGGAAGGCTTGACTCAGGGCGCTGACGCAGGCGCGCGAAACGCCCTGCTGGAAATGCTCACGGAGTTCCCGTCCGGGTCCTTGGTATTCGCGAACTGGTATCCGTTCGCTGCGTGGACCGCACCGAACATCAGTCCCTTGCTTGCCGCTGCCGCCATGAAGCGCTCGATGTCCTGCACATGGAAGGAGAGCTTCACCCCGACCTGGCCGAGCTTGACCGACTTTGCGGCCTGGTGGATCAGGATTCCTGCACCACCGCCGGTGGCCCGGAGTTCGATCAATCCTTCCCGGACCTCCCCGGAGGTGCCAAAGCCGAAGTGGTCCCGGTAGAAGGCTGCCGTCTTCTGCATGTCCCGGGCGTACAGGATGATGGTGCCAAGTGGAGGGTTCATGGGGTGAAGTTGGCCTGGCATGCGGCATCCCGGGCGGCCTGCAGCGCAAGCTTCAGGTAGTCGGCGAGATGCTTCGTGCCGACATCGTCGGCGGTTCGCAGCTTGACATGGCGCCGGCCCTTGCCGCTGCCTTCGAGCAGGCCATGGGGATCGGCCATCGACGCGCCGTGGCCAAACTCGACCGAGACATGCTGCCGGTATGCAAAGACGCCTGCAAACTGGACCATTCCCGAGGAGAAGAGGATGCCTCCATATTTGACTTGTTCGTCGACCGGTTTTGGCATCTTCCTGGCCAACTCCCGAACCGACTGCACCAGGGCATGCTGGTCTTCCGACAGTAGTCGTATGTCATCCACCAGCGCTTGAACCGATCGTGTTGCCATGGGAGTCTCCGGGTGGGAATGCGCGTTCACCCAGCGCGTCAAGCACCACGGTCCGCCGGGTGGTCGACACCGTTGCTGGTCGTGACCTCCCCCAGAAGGAACGGGTTCACCCCTTTCAGGCAACCGACGTTGTAGCCATATTGGTCGGGAAACGAGCGCCGCTGGTGGTGCGTGTAGATGCCGCAGTTGCCGCTGAAGAAATGTCTGGCAACACGGGTGTTGAACTG
>JBIKTP010000618.1:0-2712 GCA_044348035.1 Burkholderiaceae bacterium | reverse complement strand
GGGGCGCAGGTGCTCTGCACCACGAACACGTCGCGGGCCCGCACGTTCTGGTTGATCTCGACCGTGACTTCGCCATCCGAGAACCGGCCAACTGTCGCTGCCCCAAGGGTGATGCCGAGGTGGTCGGCGATCTCCGCCGCCATGCGCGGATTTGCATTGCCGGTAAAAACCATGAAATCAGGTGGTGGTGCGGCCTGCATGTGGATCCCAGCGATTCAGAACATTTGGACCGCGCTGTTGACCAGCCGGAACCGACGACAGGTTTGGCAGGGGAGGAAGGATTCGAACCTTCGCATGCTGGAATCAAAATCCAGTGCCTTAACCAACTTGGCGACTCCCCTACACGGGTGGCGGGCTCGCGCCCGCCACCGGTAACTATTCGCTAGGAGCCCATCCCGCCAGGGGGTGAACCTCCATTCCACAACACTGACGAACCTGAAAGCCGGGTGGCATGCTGGCCACATCAACTTCCCTGTCTGCCCATGCAAACACTGCGCTGCCTGAGCCGGACATCCGGCCATTCAATCCCAGTGCCTGCAACCACCCCAGACCCTGCCCCACGCCGCTGCACAACCGCTGGGCAACGTCTTGAAGATCATTGCACCCAAAGTGCCTGGGGTCTGCAGCAAAGCCTGAGAGTGTAGCAGTTTTGGTGTCTCTTTTTAGGCCCGGATCGGAGAAGATGCGCTCCGTTGCCAATCCCTGTGGCGGTTTTGCGACCACGTAGCGGGCTGCCTGCAGCTGGATCGGGCGCACGATCTCGCCAATTCCTTCGACCCAGGCATTCTGGCCCGAGAGAAAGAACGGCACATCCGCGCCCAGGCGCAGCCCGATCCGGGAGAGTTCCGAGACGGGAAGTCCAAGTGCCCACAAGCGGTTCAGGGCGAGCAGGCAGGATGCTGCGTCCGAGGACCCGCCACCCAACCCGGCCTGGGCGGGGATCTGCTTGTCGATGCTGATGTGTGCTCCCAGCGGCGTGCCCGTCGCGGATTGCAGCAGCCTGGCGGCGCGCAGGACAAGGTCGTCTGCAGGCAAAGGTGCCCCGAGGTCTTCCCGGGTGAGGCCGCCCCCCGATCGAAGCTCCACATGCAGGGTGTCGCACCAGTCCACCAATGCGAACACGGACTGCAGCAGGTGGTACCCGTCGGCCCGTCGCCCCGTGATATGCAGGAAAAGGTTCAGCTTGGCCGGGGCCGGTATGTCGTAGATGGCTTTCATGACGGGAACCCGGGGTGGCATCACTCCAGGACAAGGCGCATTTCCACCACAGGCAGCGGCGATGCCCGCCTGGCGAACAGGCGCCCGCCCGTGCGTTCCTGACCGTCTGATGTCCAGGGGCTGAAATCGGCAGGTTCGCCGCGAAGCCACGAGAAGATGCCGTTGATCGGCAATTCGGTGCCCACCACATGCCGTGTCAATGCGTCCAGCGAGGGAAACGACTGGGTTTTTCCTTCGGCTTGCAGCTGGGCTGCCGCAGGCGACCATGTCAGCTGCGCCAGCGTGGCTCCAAACGGAGACTGGAGCGTAAGCCGGCCCTGGCGCTCATTCCCCATGAGCTCGAAACCGGCAGCGAATGACTGGACAGGTTCTGCATCCACGCGCACCGAGAGGCGCCCGGCCCAGTTGTCGATGGACGAGGCTGCCGGGCCGGGCAAGGGTGTCGCGCAGCCGGCGAGCATGAGTGCGCAGGCCAGCGCCACAAAGCCCGCAACACGCCGGGTGCTCACAGCTTGACGCGCAGTCGCTTGAGCGTCTCAAGCAGGGTCTCGTTCTCGGCATTCAGGGCAAGACCCTCCCTCCAGATCTCCATGGCCTTGGTGCGCTCGCCGAGCATCCACAACACCTCTCCCAGGTGCGCGGCGATTTCGGCGTCGGGCTTGTCCTGGTAGGCCTGTCGCAGCAGCCGGAGGGCCTCGGGGAAGTTGCCGCTGCGGAACTCCACCCAGCCCAGGCTGTCGGTGATGTAGGGGTCGCCCGGTGCGAACTCCAGGGCCTTGAGAATCAGCGCCCGAGCTTCCGGCAGGCGGACATTGCGGTCCGCGAGTGAATAGCCGAGCGCGTTGTAGGCGTGGTGGTAGTCCGGCTTGATTGCAATCGCCGCACGCAACAGGCGCTCCATTTCGTCCAGGCGGCCAAGCTTTTCGGCCATCATCGCCTTGTCGTATATGAAGTCCAGGTCCTGGGGGTTGGCAGCCAGGGCTCCATTCAGGATGTCATAGGCCTGCTGAAACTGCTTGTTGTCCCGCAGCAACTGCACTTCGGCGCTGACCTTGGCGCGGGCCTCTGCCGGGTTGCGGGCGGGCAGCGCCTGCAACAGGGCCCGGCCTTCGTTCAGCTGGCCCTGGCGTGCCAGCAGGGCCGCCCGGCGGACCTGCACGTTGACCATCTCCTGCGAGTCTTCGATACGGTCCAGCCAGGACCTGGCGCCGGCAAGGTCCTTCTTGCGCTCTGCGATCTCGGCCAGCGCCATGTAGGCCTGCGTGAGGCCACGCCGGGTTTCCTCGGCCGATGCTGCAGCAGGACCGCGGGCGGTCTCGAGTTCGACATAACGCAGCATCGATGCTTCTGCTGCGCGATCCTTGCGATCCTGCAGGTCGAGGATGCCCTTGACCAGCCATGCTGGCGCAAATGCCGGGGTCTCTGCCGTGATTTGCGCGAGTTGGGCCTGCGCCTCTGCCAACCGCTGGTTGTTGATCAGGATGCGCGCATAGT
>JBIKTP010000069.1:0-8566 GCA_044348035.1 Burkholderiaceae bacterium | reverse complement strand
TTGCTCTTGCCGCCCCGATCCCGGTTGGGCGCCGCATGCTGCGCTGCCACACGGCAGCGTCCCAGGGCGCCTGTGCATTGTGACCGAAGTTCTGCCGTTTGCGCCAGTGGCCAGGGCCTGCATAGCGCGTCAGAAGACGGCCAAGTTGCCGCAGGACAAGTCCGTGCGACAATGCACGCAGTTGCAGGCCTCCAGCTTCCTGCAGTCTCAGCACATGCTGGGGACCCGCGCTTCGCGCACACGTCCCGTTTTTTATTCTGTCGACCTTTGACTGGACCGGCGTCACAACGCCGGGACGGGCCGACACGCCAAGCGCCCAGGACGGGCGCCTCACTATGAACTTTGAAGATCTGAAACTGGCCCCGGCCATTGTCAAGGCCGTGCGCGAGCAGGGCTACGAAACTCCCACCGCGATCCAGGCCCAGGCCATTCCGGTGGTCCTGGAGGGCCACGACCTGCTGGGCGGCGCGCAGACCGGCACCGGAAAGACGGCCGCCTTCGTGCTGCCCATGCTGCACCGCCTGAGCATGAGCCGCAGCGCGCGCAACAAATTCGGCGGCATCGGCATCCGTGCCCTGGTGCTGACCCCTACGCGCGAACTTGCCGCGCAGGTGGAGGAATCGGTCCAGAACTACGGCAAGTTCCTGCAACTCTCCTCGACCGTCATCTTTGGCGGTGTCGGCATGAACCCGCAGATCAGCCGCGTGCGGACCGGCATCGACATCCTGGTGGCCACCCCGGGCCGCCTGCTCGACCTGATGGGCCAGGGCGTGCTGGATCTGGGCCAGGTGCAGATGCTGGTGCTCGACGAGGCAGACCGCATGCTGGACATGGGATTCATCCATGACGTGAAAAAAGTCCTCGCCGCCGTGCCCAGCGAGAAGCAGAGCCTGCTGTTCTCCGCCACCTTCAGCGACGAGATCCGTGAACTCGCAGCGACCCTGCTCAAGAATCCGCAAAGCGTGCAGGTCACGCCGCGCAACACCACGGTGCAGCGCATCACGCAGACCATCCATCCGGTGGGCCGCGGCAAGAAGAAGGCCTTGCTGGCGCACATCATCCAGCAGCACAACTGGAGCCAGGTGCTGGTGTTCACACGCACCAAGTTCGGCGCCAACAACGTCGCCGAGTTCCTGACCAAGAACGGCATCCACGCGATGGCCCTGCATGGCAACAAGAGCCAGGCGGCGCGCACCCAGGCCCTGAGCGGCTTCAAGAGCGGCGACATCCGCGCCCTGGTGGCCACCGACATCGCGGCACGCGGCATCGACATCGATGACCTTCCGCATGTCGTCAATTACGAGATCCCGAATGTGTCGGAGGACTATGTGCACCGCATCGGCCGTACCGGCCGCGCAGGCGCCGACGGCGCAGCGGTCAGCCTGGTGTGCCTGGACGAAGAAGGCTTCATGCAGGACATCGAGCGTTTCACCAGGCAGACCATCGAGGTGCAGGTGGTCGACGGGTTCGGCCCCGAGCCAGGCGAACGCGCCGAGCCGATCGCCATGGGCCGCCAGACGATCTGGGGCGGTGCCGGCAAGGCCCCCGGACGGGACGTCATGATGGCGGCGGCCAAGGCCGCGCGGACCGAGATGATGCAGCGCGTGCGGGACAACAAGGGCGCCAGTGGTGGCGGAGGTGGTGGTGGCGGAGGTGGTGGTGGACGCGGTGGCAATGGCGCGGGCCAGCCCCGCGCCGGCAACCGCGGCGGCCCCTCCTCCGGCGGGCGCGGAGCGTCCGGTGGTGGCGGGTATGGTGACGGCGGGCCGCGCGCAAACGCGGGTGGCCATGCGCCGGGCCGCAACGGCGGCGCCGAGCGGCAGCCCGACCCCCTGCGCGGCGGCGGCAACGTAGCGCCGCGCACCGGCCCGGCGCGCGAGCCCGACCCGATGCGCACCAGCGTGGACATGATGGCCGAACGCAGCGGCGCACGCCGCAGTGGCGGCGGTGGCGGGTATGGCGGTGGCAACCGCAGCGGTGGAGGTGGTTATGGCGGAGGCGGCGGACGTTCCGGCGGTGGGTCGGGTGGTTATGGTGGCGGGGGCAACGGGTCTCGTGGGCCGGGAGGTTCTCGCGGCTCTTTTGGCCGATAGGGACAACCG
The DNA here is from genome assembly GCA_044348035.1 of Burkholderiaceae bacterium. GTDB lineage: Bacteria > Pseudomonadota > Gammaproteobacteria > Burkholderiales > Burkholderiaceae_C > CAISIP01. Next base: position 6,464 of record JBIKTP010000069.1, on the reverse strand, counting down.
GGAAATTCACCTGCTCGGGCGCAGCGCCCCGGCTCTGCAGGACCCGAGGATCCGCATGCACACGGTCGACTTCCTCCATCTGCCGGCCCTGCCCGCTGTCGAAGAGGTCTACATCGCGCTCGGCACAACGATCGGGGCGGCCGGCAGCCGGGCCGCGTTTCGCGCCGTCGACCATGACGCGGTGGTGGCTGTCGCCAGCGCGGCCCACGCAAGTGGCGCCCAGCGCCTGGGTGTGGTCAGCGCAATGGGGGCGGATGCCAGCTCGCGGGTGTTCTACAGCCGCACCAAGGGAGAGATGGAGCGGTCACTGGCCGCCATCGGTTATCCCGCCCTGGTGGTAGCCCGGCCTTCGCTGCTTGCCGGTGACCGCGCCAGCCTGGGACAGCCACGGCGACCGGGTGAACGCATCGGTCTGCAGGTGTCCCGCGTGGTGCAGGGCCTGATCCCGGCCAACTACCGGCCGATCCACGCACGCCGGGTCGCAGAGTGCCTGATCCAGTCCGTGCGGGCGGCTGTCCCGGGCCAGAAGATTCTGTTGTCGGGCGCGATGCAGTGAGCCCCCTTGCGTGGCGCTGCCGCCGATAACCGGTCAGCCGCGCACGAACAATGTCACGAGCGGGTCCGGGCCGACCTGCCGGCTCCAGTGCCCGTGGACCAGCGGATCGAAGGTCGCGCCCTCGGGCAGGAGGTCCGCCGAATAGAAGTGTTCGCCGGGCCCGAACACCCGCGAGGCGCCCCCCTGCAGGCCGATCTCCATCTGTCCCTGCAGGATGAACACCCACTGGGGCGCGCCGGTGCAGTGGAACTGGCTGCGGAAGCCGACCGGGCTGTGGCGCAGCTGGTAGCCCCCGCTGGCAAACACTGCCGACAGGCGCGACTGCGGCGTACCGTCGGCGAGTGGCACGGATTCGTCACGGAAACGTGCCCGGCCGTCGGTGTCGGTGAAGAGGATGGTCTTGGTGAAAACGTTCAAGAAAGGCTCCCGGAAGTGAGTCGCTGGTGATGGCAAGGGTGCGTCGTCCAGTGCCGCCATTGCCTGCCGAACGATATCCGAAACCGGCGCGGACAGATCGAGCCGCACCCCGGGCTCGTCGGCGCCGGGCAGCTCGAGCGTCGCCAACTGGCTGTCCAGCAGGGAGGGGGGCATGTAATGCCCGGCGCGACCCGCCAGGCGTCGTGCCAGCAGGGTCCGGTCGCCATCCAGCGCGAGCAGCCACAGGTCGGGCGCACCGTCACGCAGGATGTCGCGGTAGGCGCGCTTGAGCGCCGAGCAGGCCAGCACCATGCCGCGTTGTTGCCGCACGGCCTCGGCAAGGAGGCCGGACAACTGCGCCAGCCATGCAGCCCGGTCGGAGTCGGTGAGCGGCGTGCCCGCCGCCATGCGGGCCACATTCTGCGGGGAGTGCCAGTCATCGGCTTCGACGAAGCGCAGCCCCAGGCGTTCGGCCAGGGCTGCGGCCACCGTGCTCTTCCCGCTCCCGCTGACACCCATGACCAGAATGCGTCGGGGTGGCCTCGTGCCCCGCATGCAGTCAATCCAGCGGACGGCGATACGCGCTCCGGGCCTGCGCGGTGGGGGTGGTCCCGGCGCCGGTGACCGGCACATGCAGGATGAAGGGGTCGATCGCTGTGATCTTCATGGATCAGCGCCCGCCGGCCGTGGAAGAACGCACCACGGCGTCCTTGCGCAAATGCAGGTCGGGCAGCAGTTCCAGCCCCAGCCCCGGCTTGTCACCCAGGCTCAGCATGCCCTGGTGCACACGCGGCAACTCGGTGACCAGCTCGCGGTACCAGCCGCTGTAGAACGCACGCACGCTTTCCTGCAACAGTGCATTGGGAGCGTGCAGCGACAGATGGCTGGAGGCGGCCCACACGACCGGCCCCGTGCAGTCGTGCGGCGCCACCGGCAGTTGCCAGGCATCTGCCATGGCCGCGATCTTGCGCGCCTCGCTCAGGCCGCCGCACCAGCTCAGGTCCAGCATGACCACCCCGGCCACACCGGTCTGCAGGTAGTCCTTGAAGCCCCACTTGTAGCTCAGGGTCTCGCTGGCACAGATCAGGGCCTCGCAGTCCTTGGCATACTGGCGCAGCAGGTCCAGGCTGTCCATGCGGATCGCGTCCTCGTGCCAGAAGGTGTTGAACTGCTTCAGTGCACGGGCGATCTTCTGCGCCATCGGCAGCCGCCACAGGCTGTGGAACTCGACCATGATGTCCATGCGCTCGCCCACGGCCGACCGGATCTTGCGAAACGGCTCCAATGCCAGATCGAGGTCGGCATTGCTGATGTACTGGCCATCGCTGGCCTCCGCAGCCATGTCGAACGGCCAGATCTTCATGGCCGTGATGCCTTCGTCCAGCAACGACAATGCCAGTTCGTCGGCGCGGTGCAGGAAGGCCTCGAGGTCTTCGTAGGGCCCCTGGGTCTGCCCCAGGCCCCAGTTGGACGTATTCTGGTTCACCGTATTGCGCACATACCGGTAGCCGGCGCAGGTGTTGTAGATGCGGATCGCGTCGCGGCTCTTGCCGCCAAGCGCTGTATGCAGGGGCATGTTCGCGGCTTTGCCGAAGATGTCCCACAGCGCGATGTCGACCGCCGAGTTGCCGCGTGTCTCGACGCCGGAGCCGCGCCACCCCAGGTAACCGGTCAGCTCGCGGTTGCGCGCCTCGATGGCCAACGGATCGCGGCCCAGCAGCTTGGGGGCGGCCCATTCGTGCAGGTAGGCCTCCACGGCCTGGGCGCCCATGAAGGTTTCGCCAAGGCCCACCAGGCCTTCATCGGTGTGCAGGCGCACCCAGAGGATGTTCGGAAACTCCCCGAGGCGGATGGTTTCAACCTGTGTGATCTTCACGAGAGTCTCCGCTCGCAGCTTGCACACGCGGCGCGTGTGCAAGCCCTTGTTGCGCCAGGATCAGCCGCCACGCGCCTTCTTGAGCGAGTCGAGCACGATGGTGATGGCCTCGGAACCGATCGTGGGGATATTGCGGTCATACACCGGCTTGACCTTGTCGAACATGCGCTTCTGCTCCGCCGGGGACACTTCGTTGATCTGCATGCCCTTGGCCCGGAGGCTGGTCAGCGACCTCTCGTTGAGCGTGCGGTTCGCAGCCCGCTGAACCTTCTGGCCTTCCATGGCTGCCTCGCGCAGGACCGCCTGCTCCTGGGGATTGAGCTGGTCCCAGAGCCGCTTGCTGTACAGCACCAGGAACGGGGTATAGGCGTGGCGGGTCACGCTGAGGAACTTCTGGACCTCGTTGAACTTGGAGGTCTCGATCGTCACGAACGGGTTTTCCTGGCCGTCGATGGTCTTGGTCTCCAGTGCCGTGAACACCTCACCGAAGGCCATCGGCACCGCATTCGTGCCCAGGGTCTTGAAGGTGTCCAGGAAGATGTTGTTCTGCATGACGCGCACCCGGATGCCGTCGAACTCCTCGGCCTTGGTGACCGGGCGCTTGCTGTTGGTCAGGTTGCGAAAACCGTTCTCCCAGTAGGCGAGGTTGATCAGGCCGGCTTCCTCGAGCTTCTTGTTGAAGTAGACGCCGGCCGGGCCGTCGAGTACCGCGTCGGCCTCCTTCTCGTTGGCGAACAGGAACGGCAGGTCGAACGCGCCCAGTTCCTTGACGATGCCCACCAGCGGCGAACTGGAGGTGCAGACCATTTCCTGGGTGCCGGCTCGCAGCGCCTGGGTGGCCGGCAGGTCGCCGCCGGCAGAGCCGCCCCAGAAGGCGGCGATCTTCATCTTGCCGCCGGTGCGGGCATTGAGCACCTCCTGCATGCGCTTGACACCGACACCGACCGGGTGGTCCTCGTTGACGCCGTTGGTGAATTTGATGGTCCGCTCCGCAAACTGCGCGAATGCGGACGTGGCCACGAGCAAGGTGGCTGCCACCAGGGTGGTGGCGAGGGTTCTGCGACGAATCATGAGTGTCTCCTTCTTGGTTGATGGTGGGGTGGGGTGAAAAGGATCTGGATGCTCAACGCAACCACCATTGCAGTGGTACGGTGACGATGGCCGGGAACAGCACGAGCAGGAACAGCACGAACAGTTGCGCGCACAGGAAAGGCAGCACGCCCTTGAACGCTTCGTCCATCGGGATGCGGGCGACGCCGCAGACCACGTTGAGCACCGTGCCGACCGGCGGCGTGATGAGGCCGATGGCGTTGTTCATGATGAACATCACGCCGAAATACACAGGGTCGATTCCGGCCTTGATGACGACAGGCATCAGCACCGGCGTGAGGATCAGCACGGTGGGCGTGAAGTCGAGCGCCGTGCCGACGATCACGATCAGCACCATCATCACGAACATCAGCAACATCTTGTTGTCCATGAACGGCGACATCAGCGCTGCGACCTCGGTCGGGATGTTTGCCACCGTGATCAGCCAGGCGCTGACCATCGCGGCCGCCACCAGGAACATCACCACGGCGGTGGTCTTGCCCGCGTTCAGGATGAGTGCATACAGGGCGGACCAGCGCAGTTCACCGTAGATGAACTTGCCGACCACGAAGCTGTAGACCGCGGCCACGACGGCTGCCTCGGTCGGCGTGAAGACGCCGAACTTCATGCCGCCGAGGATCACGACCGGAAGCGCCAGCGCAAACGCCCCGTCGGCCGTGGTGCGCCAGCGCTGCGCCATGCTGACGCGGGGCGCGGGGAGCACGTTCTCGCGCTTGGCAACCCACCACCAGGTCAATCCGATGGCCACGCCCATCAGGATACCGGGCACGATGCCGGCCAGGAACAGCTTCGTGATCGACACATTGCCGGCAACCCCGAAGATGATCAGGCCGATCGAGGGCGGTATGACAGGGGCGATGATGCCGCCGGATGCGATCAGCCCCGAAGCCCGGCCCACGTTGTAGCCGGCGGCGCGCATCATCGGGATCAGCAGCGCTGCCAGCGCTGCGGTGTCGGCGATGGCCGACCCCGACAGGGATGCCATGATCACGGCGGCGATCACCGTGACATAGCCCAGGCCACCGCGGAAGTGCCCGACCCAGGCCATGGCCAGGTTGACGATCCGCCGACTCAGGCCGCCCGCGTTCATGAATTCCCCGGCCAGCAGGAAGAACGGCACGGCCAGCAGCGGAAAATTGTCGGCTCCATCGACGAACCGTTGGGCCAGGATCTGGCTGTCGAAACTGACCACGCCGCTGGTCATCGACAGGTAGGCCATCAGCGTGACACCGCACACCAGCAATGCATACGCGATCGGCATGCCGATGGCCATGGCCGCCAGCAGGCTGAGAATGAAGACCGTGACCGTCATGGGCGCCCCGCCTGCAGTTGTTTCTCGACGTCCGCCAGACCTTCGGCTTCAACCACCTGCACCAGCTCACGTTCGGTGATGCGGCCGGACAACAGGCGGAACAACACGTTCAGGTTGATGATGCCCATCACGACGGAAACCACATAACCGATTCCGTAGATCCAGATCATGGAGATGCCCACCACCACCGAGACATTGCTGACCTGCAGTTCGTGCATCTTCCAGGTGCCCAGCAGGAACAGCCCGTTGATGAAAAGCATCAAGGCCTCGCTGGCAAACAGGCAGGCCTTCTTGCCGCCCAGTGGCAGGTGCTTCACGATCGTGTCGACGCCCAGGTGCCCGCCCTCCCGCATGGCGACCATGGCGCCGATGTAGATCAGCCAGATGAAGCAATACCGCGCCATCTCGTCGGACACCGTGATTCCGGAATTGAAGCCGTACCGCAGCACGACGTTCCCGAACACCATGACCACCATGGCGACCATGCACAGAACCACGAGGAGCTCGAGGCCGCGAAAGAAAAGATCGATGGCGTTCTTCATGACGGGAACAGGGGGTGGGTTCATGCAGCGCGCAGGCGCGGTGCCGGCTGGCTCAGTACGGGCAGGCGCCTGCGGGAGGCGAGTACCTGCTCGATATCCTCGCCCGCGCTGGTGATCAGGCGGTGTGCCGCCGCCTCGGCCGCATCCGGATCGCGCGAAATGATCGCGTCGAGCACGGCACGGTGCATGGGCAACGAGATCAGGGGACCATCCTTGCGCCGGGTGGAGATTTCGAAGCTGGTGCGCAACAGGGCGCTCAGGGCCTTGCTCATCTGGACCAGCATGCGATTGCCGCTGGCACGCAGCAGCCCCTGATGGAAACGCAGGTCGTGCGTGACATAGTCGCCCCCCTCGTAGACGGCATGGCGCATGCCGGCGAACGCAGCTTCCAGGCTGTCCAGGTCCTGGGCGGTCGCCCGCTGCGCCGCGAAGCGGATCGCCGCAGGCTCGACGATCAGCCGCAGGTCCTGGAGGTCGCGCACGAACTCCGGGGTCAGGCCGGCATGGGCCTGCCAGGCCATGACCTCGGGGTCGAACCAGTTCCATTGGTCATTCGGCAAGACCCGGGTACCGACCTTGGGCCCGGTCTGGATCATGCCTTTGGCGACGAGCGCCTTCACTGCCTCGCGCACCACGGTGCGGCTGACGCCG